>JAHDHO010000057.1:6324-15865 GCA_020631275.1 Polaribacter sp.
CCTTCTTGGGGAGGAATGATAAACGGATTGCTAACATTAAGAGGAGCTTGGGATAAAGTTAGAACAGATCCTGTTTTAAAGTTTATGGTGGTTGCAATTACGGGTTACGGTATGGCAACTTTTGAAGGCCCGATGCTTTCTCTAAAAAATGTTAATGCAATCGCACATTTTTCAGACTGGATTATTGCACACGTGCATGTTGGTGCATTAGCATGGAATGGTTTTTTTACTTTCGGAATGTTGTATTGGTTAATACCTAGAATGTTTAAAACAAAATTATATTCTACAGGGTTGGCAAACTTTCATTTCTGGATTGGTACTTTAGGTATTATAATGTACACTTTACCAATGTATGTAGCAGGTTTTGTGCAAGCTTCAATGTGGAAGCAATTTAATCCAGACGGAAAATTAACCTACGGAAATTTCCTAGAAACTGTTAATGAAATTATACCAATGTATTGGATGCGTGCAATTGGAGGGTCTTTATTTATTGTAGGTGCAATTGTAATGTTGTATAACGTTGTTAGAACTGTAAAAGCAGGTGTTGGTGTTACAGATGAATTGGCAGAAGCACCAGCTTTAACTAAAGTTTCTAAATACAGAACAAAAGGTGAAGGTTGGCACACTTGGATTGAGAGAAAACCAATTAAACTTACATTATATGCTACAGTAGCTATTTTAATTGGTGGTATTGTGCAAATTATACCAACTTTATTGGTAAAATCGAATATACCAACAATAAGCAGTGTAAAACCTTATACACCTTTAGAATTAGAAGGTAGAGATATTTATATAAGAGAAGGTTGTGTTGGTTGTCACTCGCAAATGGTAAGACCTTTTAGAAGTGAAGTAGAACGTTATGGCGAGTATTCTAAAGCAGGTGAGTTTGTATATGATCATCCATTTTTATGGGGAAGTAAACGTACTGGACCAGATTTACATAGAATAGGGCAGAAGTATAGTGATAGTTGGCACCTTAATCATATGTACGATCCACAAAGTACATCCGAAGGTTCTATAATGCCTGCTTACAAATGGTTGGTAAGAAATGAGCTAGATAAATCGAATACAGAAAATAAAATGAGAGCCATGGTAACATTAGGCGTGCCATATTCTGAAGAAGAAATTATAAACGCTCAAGCAAATATGTTAGCTCAAGGATCTCAAATTGAAGAAAATTTATATTCAGATCCAGACTTTGCAAAAACTTATGAAGCAGATAAAAAATATGCAGAAGAAAACAGTGAAGCTTTTATAGAAATGAAAAACAGAGAAATTGTAGCAGTAATTGCATACATACAGCGTTTAGGAACAGATATAAAAGTTAAAGACGAACAAAAAACTACTAAAAGATAGAAATTATGTTTAAATTTTTAAAAGGACATTTAGAGAGCATAACCGGTATAGAAATTTACCCAATGATATCATTACTTATATTTTTTACTTTTTTTGTTGCCTTATTTTGGTGGGTTTTTACAGCCAAAAAAGAGTACATCAGTAAAGTAAGTAGTATACCATTAGATAACTAAAAAGTAAAAAAATGAAAAAATCATTTCAATCTACAGTATATGTAATTTTTGTAATTGTTACGTTTATAACGCTTGCAAAATCGTTTATGGTGTACGAAAACCCATTTAGTTTTTACGAGAATCCGCTGGTTTGGTTAGCCTTAATAGGTTTTGTTTTAGTAGTTGTTTTAAAAGAAGTTGTTAATGTATTGGCAATTAAAAGAGCTACAGAACTGCAAAACGAAAAAGATGGTATTGTGCCAGAACCAAGCAACGCTTGGATTCAAAAATTATTAAAATCTTGGACAAAAGCGAAAGCTATTGAAGAAGAGCAAGAAATAGTTTTAGATCATAATTACGACGGAATTAGAGAATTAGATAATTCGCTTCCGCCATGGTGGATTTATATGTTTTATGCAACGATAATTTTTGCAGTTGTTTATTTAGTAAGGTTCGAAGTTTTAGATGGCGATAATCAGGTTTTAGAATATAACAAAGCGGTTGCAGAAGCAAAAGCAGCATTAAACAAATATAAAGCCACAGCTAAAGATGTAATTACAGCAGAAAATGTAACACTTTTAACTGATGCGAAAGATTTAAGTAGAGGTAGAGCTGTATTTAATTTAAACTGTGCTTCTTGTCATCAAAAAGATGGAGGAGGTTCTATTGGACCAAACTTAACAGATGAATATTGGATTTTAGGTGGCGGAATTAAAAACGTCTTTGCAACTATTTCTAATGGAGGTAGAGATGGTAAAGGTATGATTGCTTGGGATAAAACATTAAAAACGGCAGACATTGCAAAAGTAGCAAGTTATGTTTTAACACTTCAAGGCACAACACCTGCCGTTGCTAAAGCTCCGCAAGGAGAAATCTGGACAGATGAATAACATAGAAAAAGGAAAAGTAATTTAATAGTTAGTTTTTATGGATAAGCCCAAGAACGAATATTTTAGAGATAGTATTGCAACTGTTAATAATGAGGGAAAGCGTTCTTGGGTATTTCCTAAAAAACCAAGCGGATTTTTCTATAAATACAGAACATACGTTAGTTATTTTTTATTACTTTTTTTATTATCTGCACCCTTTATAAAAATTAAAGGAAATCAATTTTTGTTGTTTAATGTGTTAGAAAGAAAATTCAATATTTTCGGATTTCCTTTTTGGCCACAAGACTTTCATTTATTAGTAATTTCAATGATTGTTGGTGTTGTTTTTGTAATTCTTTTTACAGTTGTTTTTGGTCGAATTTTCTGCGGATGGGTTTGTCCGCAAACCATATTTCTCGAAATGGTTTTTAGAAAAATAGAATATTGGATTGATGGTGATCGAGGCAAACAAATCCGTTTAGATAAACAACCATGGAATGCAGAAAAAATTAGAAAAAGACTTTTAAAATGGTTTGTGTTTTTTGTTATCTCTTTTTTAATTGCTAATGTTTTTTTAGCTTATTTAATTAGTGGAGATACTCTTATAAATTACATAACAGGTAACCCGTTTGATAATATTAGCACATTAATTTCATTAATAATATTTACTTGTGTTTTTTATTTTGTGTTTGCTTGGTTTAGAGAACAAGTCTGCATAATTGCTTGCCCTTATGGTAGATTACAAGGTGTATTGTTAGATAATAAAACAATTAATGTAGCTTATGATTATAAGCGAGGAGAAGGAGAGAACGGACGTGCTAAATTCAGAAAAAATGAAGACAGAAACGCTGTAGGAAAAGGAGATTGCATCGATTGTAAACAATGTGTAGTTGTTTGTCCTACAGGAATAGATATAAGAAATGGCACGCAACTAGAATGTGTTAATTGCACAGCTTGTATAGATGAATGCGACCATATGATGGAAAATGTTGGGTTGCCTAAAGGATTAATAAGGTATGCAAGTGAAGATAATATTGCAAAGAAAAAACCTTTTGAGTTTACAGCAAGAATGAAAGGGTATTCTGCAGTGCTATTAATTTTAACAGGCATTTTAATAGGAATGTTATTTCTAAGAAACGACGTAGAAGCAAGAATTCTAAGGTTGCCTGGTCAATTGTATCAGCACAAAGAAAATAATATTATCAGCAATGTTTACACATATAAAGTAGTAAATAAAACAACAGAAGATATCACAGATGTTAGCTACAAATTATTATCTCATAAGGGTGAAATTAAATTGGTTTCAAACAAAAACTTTGTGGTGCCAAAGCAAGGTCTGGCAGAAGGTACTTTATTTATCGAAATTAATCAGGCTGCTTTAAAAGGAGATAAAGACAAGTTAGAAATTGGAGTTTACACAAAAGGAAAATTAATAGAAACGGCTAAGTCTAGTTTTTTAGGACCAAGAAGCTATAAATAATAAATTATGAAATTTAATTGGGGAACAGGCATTGTACTTGCTATTGTAGCATTTATGGGATTTATTTTGTACTTCGTAATCACTATGAGTACTAATAATTCTTACAGCCATGATTTGGTTACAGAAAAATATTACCAAAAAGAACTAGGTTTTCAAAATGAAATTAATGCAACACAAAATGCAAATAATTTAAAAGAAAACGTTAAGATTTTAAAAGTTAACAATGATTTAAAAATAATATTTCCTGTAATTTTTAACCCTAAAAAGATACACGGAAAAGTGTTCCTATACAGACCATCTAATAAACAATTAGATTTCGAAATTCCTATTTCGATTTCTAATTCATATTTGCTCGTGCCTGAGAAACGTTTGTTAGGTGGTCGATGGAACATTAGTGTTGCATTCGAATATAATAATAAAGAATATTTAGTGAAACAAGAAATAGAATATTAATGTTAATATCTGCACTAATTTTTGGTTTATTAGGTAGTTTTCATTGCATTGGTATGTGCGGACCAATAGCATTTATGTTACCAATAGATAGGCAACATAAAACAAAAGGTTTTTTGCAAGTTATGATATACCATTTAGGTAGACTGTTGACATATTCATTAATTGGTTTATTGTTTGGCCTTTTAGGTAAAGGTTTTTATTTCTTCGGATTTCAACAGCAAATATCAATTTTAGTTGGTGTCTTAATGATTCTATTCATACTTTTTCCAAGAATTTTTCATAAAATTAACTTTTCAAATAAAGTGAGCGGTATATTTTTCAATTTAAAAAATACTTTAGGTAAAGAACTAAAAAAGAAAAGAAACGATACTTTTTTTACCATAGGTTTTCTTAACGGATTTTTACCTTGCGGATTAGTTTATATGGCGTTATTTGGTGCTTTGGCAACTAGAAATGCTTTGGAAGGTAGTTTGTATATGTTTCTTTTTGGTTTGGGTACTATTCCGTTAATGACTTCAGTGGTTTTCTTAGGGAATTTTGCAAAAGGAGGTCTAAAAAAATCGATTCAGAAAGCTATACCATATGTTGTTGTTTTTATAGGTTTATTATTTATTGTTAGAGGTTTGGGCTTAGGAATACCGTATGTATCACCAAAACCAATTTTAGACATTGTTTCTAATAATACCAGTTGTCATTAATAAACTTTGCATATTTTTTATTAAATACATTTAATTTTCATCATTAACTTTGTTAAATCTTATCAGAACAAAGAATTCTTAAATTTTTTTATAATATATTTGATTTCCTTAAAAAAGTTATTGCTTTAATGAAATTTACAAGTTTAAAAATTTACCTTTTATTTATTGTTTTATTTTCAATAAAGAATCAAGCACAAGAAACGCTACCAATTTATACAGATTACTTATCCGACAATGTTTTTTTGGTCCACCCATCTGCTGCAGGTATTGGTAATTCTAGTAAATTAAGGTTAACAGCAAGACAACAATGGATTGGTGTACCCAATGCACCTGCATTACAAACGGTAAGTTTTCATACTAAGTTTGGTGAAGAGTCAAATGCTGGTTATGGTTTAGTTTTGTTTAATGACAAAAACGGATTTCATTCTCAACAAGGTTTACAAGGTGCTTATGCTTATCATTTACCAATGAGTACAAGTAAAATGTTTCAGCAATTATCTTTCGGGTTGGCTTTTTCTTTTGTGCAAAACCAATCCGATCAAAGAACGTTTTCTGGAGATAGACCAGGTGTTGTTAGTCAAATTATAGAAAGTACAAGTTACTACAATGCCGATTTTAGTTTGGCTTATCACAGAGGAGGTTTATCATCTTATTTTACAGTTAAAAACCTTTTTTTAACAGCAAAAAACAACTTGAATGTTCAAGAACCATTAGATTTAAGAAATTATCTATTATCTGTTGGTTATTACTTCGGACAAGAAAGATTTGTTCAATTTGAGCCATCTTTAATGCTTCAAATAAGAGAAAGTACTAAAGAGAGAATAGCAGATTTAAACTTTAAGGCTTACAAAACTTTTAAGAATACACAGTTTTGGGCAGCAATTTCTTATAGAAGAAATTTTGATGCTAATAGCGAAGATAATTCATCTTACATTTCGCCTTTAATTGGTGTAAATTATAAGAACCTAATGTTTTCTTACACACATACTAAACAATTAAATGATGTTTTATTTGCAGAGAATGGGTTTCATCAAATTTCTTTAGGTTTTAATTTATGGACAAGAGAACCAAGAGGTGCAGCTTGCCCTAATATTAATGCAAGTTACGGTAGTTTTTAAAAGTCTTTTTCTATTACATTTATACTTTTGTTAGTAATTAAATTTTTTAAAGCGGTTTTATCTTTATTAATGTAAATTATATGAGATCCGTTTTTTGAATCTTTTTTAATTAATCCATTTTTTTCTAATATAGCCTTTGTTTGTCTAGCTACAGCTTCACCAGAATCGATAATTTTAATTTTAGAACCTACAATTTTTCTAATTTGAGGTATTAAATATGGATAATGCGTACAACCAAGAACTAAAGAATCGATATCACTTTCAATCATAGGATTTAAGTATTGCAGAAGTAATTGATTTATTTCCTCTGAATTTAATTTTCCCGCTTCAATTAGTTCTACTAGTCCTTTACCGATGGTTTCTTTAATGGTAATATCTTTTGATATACTATTAGATGTTTTTTCGAATAGAGAACTGTTTAGCGTTCCTTTTGTTGCTAAAATTCCAATAATTTTTGTTTTTGTAACAAGAGCTGCGGGTTTTATAGCTGGTTCTATTCCTATAAAAGGAATTGCATATTTTTCTCTTAAAAAATCTATGGCATTTGTTGTTGCAGTATTACAAGCAACCACGATTATTTTACATTTTTTAGCTAATAAAAATTCGGTATTTTTAACACATAATGCTATAATTTCATCTTTGCTCTTTTGTCCGTAAGGAGCATTTTTACTATCCGAAAGATAGATTGTATTTTCAGAAGGTAAAAGCGTTATTACTTCTTTTAATATTGATGTACCACCAACACCAGAATCAAAAAAACCTATAGGATTGTTATTAGATATCATATGTGTAAAAATAAAAAAACCTACTTAAAAAAGTAGGTTTCTTATATAATTTAAAAAGTAGAAATTATTGTCTTGCTTGTTGTGGCTTTGGTAAATCTTTTAATAAACCTAATTTAGCTTTAACAGTACTGTATAAATCTTCTCCTTTTTTAACGATTAAACTTTTAGCATCAAGAACATATAAAATTCCTTTAGAAGCAGCTGCAGATTCAATAGCCTTTTCTGCTTTTTCTACAATTGGTTTTAAACCATCTGCTTGTTTCTTTTGCATTTCTTGGTAAGCAGCTTGTTGTGCTTGGTCAAATCTTGCCTTATCTACTTGTACTTCTTGTGCTCTTTGCTTATTAGTTGCTTCAGTTTGAGTTGCTTGTTCAGCAGTATATTTTTGTACTTTAGCTTCTAATTTTTTCTTTAAACCTTCGATCTCATTTTGGTACGATTTACCTAATTTTTCTAAAGTAGTAGATAATGCTCTTGTTTCTGGCATATTATCTATAACTCTTTGGTAATCTACATGACCTATTTTTTGTGCATTCGCAACACCAGCTACTCCTAAAGTAAATACAGCAATTAATAGTAATGTTTTAAAATTTTTCATTCTTGTTTTTAATTTAATTATTATTCTCTTGTTTTTCTTGCTCTTTCTTTGCGTCTTCTTTTTTCTTTTTAAGCGCTTCTTTCTTTTTTCTAAGCAACTCTCTTTTTTCGTCTCTTTTCTTTAACAGTGCTTGTCTACGCTCTTCTGCTAATTTTTGCTTAGCTTCTTTATCAGATAGTTTTTTTGCAATTACAGCTTCTTTTTTTGCTATTGCGGTTTTTTGTTTATCTGTTAACTCTTTTGGCGCACTTGCTTGTTTCTTTTTAGCATTTTTTTGATCTACTAATCTAGTTCTATCAATAGTTGCTAAAACGAGGTCGCTAATATCGTATTTTTTATTTGAATATAGCATTACTAATTCACTAGATTTATCAAAAACAAAATCGTATTTTTTTCTAGCAGAAATACTTTGTATTGCATTGTAAACTTGGTCTTGTATTGGTTTTACCAATTGTTTTCTTAATAAAAACATATCGCCTTTAGGACCAAAGTACAAAGATTCTAACCTTCTTAATTCGTCTTGCTTTAAAGCTATTTCTTCTTCTTTTTCTTCTATAAGATCTTTAGTAAGAATAGCTTTTTCATTTGCTAAATCGGTTTTTAGTACTTCTATAAACCTTGCTTCTTTATCTAATTTTTGTCTCCACTTAACTACTTTTTCATCTAAAGTATTTTGTGCTTCTAGATATTCAGGAACATTTTCTAGAATGTATTCCATATCTATATAGGCAATAATTTGATTTCTTTGAGCGAAAGAAATACTAACTGTAAATAAAAGAACTGTAAATAAAAATATTTTTTTCATTCGTTTAGTATTTAGAAAAAACCATGCCAAAAAAACTTTAGTCTTAACAAATGTACAGTTTTCTTAGAATTGTCTTCCGATAATAAAATGTGTTTGCCAACCAGATTTTTCTATTTGACCAGGTAACGGATCGAACCCGTGAGCAAAATCGATACCTAATAAACCAAATGCAGGCATAAAAATTCTTACACCTAAACCAGCTGATCTTTTTACGTTAAACGGATTAAATGTTCTAAAATTGTCATAAGAATTACCAGCTTCCAAAAATCCTAGTGTATAAATTGAAGCAGATGGTGAATCTGTAATAGAATATCTTAATTCTAATTGGAATTTATTATAGATGGTTCCTCCAGAAATTGAAGATAATCTGTTGTTTTCATATCCTCTTAAACCTACAGTTTCTCTACCGTCTAATTGAAATTGAGCAATACCATCTCCACCAACAAAATAACGTTCAAATGGTGTTTGACCTAGTTTATCACTATAAAACCCTAAGAATCCCATTTCAGCATTTGTCATTAACACTAATTTATCTGTAAAAGAAGTATACCATTTACCTTTAGCGTTTAATTTATAGTATTCTAACCACTTATATTTATCTGCTAAAAAATCGTTTTGTTGTTCTGCTGTTAAATTATCTGGCTCGTTGTAATCTTTATCTGTAAATAAAGAATAAGGTAATGTCGCTTTAATTCCGAAAGAAAATTCAGAACCATAAGTTGGGAAAATTAAACTTGGTCCAGAAGAATTTCTTGTTAAATTAATATTATAAGACAAGTTATTTAATGTACCATTGTCTAAAACATTGTCTCCAACTCTAAAACCATAATTTTTTAATTGAAAACTTTGGTAAGAAATTGTTTGTGATAACTGAAAGAAATCATCTGGCCATTTTAAACGTTGTCCTAAACCAATAGAAGCACCTGTAATACCTAGTTTTCTACTTCTATCTACATCAAATGTTTGTGGGTTTAATTGAAACTGATTTGATTGATAAATAGAAAATGATAAAGACTTAGGAGTTTTACCACCAAACCAAGGTTCTGTAAAAGAAAAACTATACGTGTTGTAAGTTCTACTAGATTGTAATCTTAAAGAAAGTTTTTGTCCGTCACCTGTTGGTAATGGTTTGTAGGCTTCTTTATTAAAAATGTTTTTTATAGAAAAATTGTTAAAAGATAAACCTAATGTTCCTATAAAAGAACCACCACCATAACCACCTTGTAA
>JAHDHO010000233.1 GCA_020631275.1 Polaribacter sp.
CCAAAACCAACATCACCACAAACCAATCTGTCCATTGGTTGTTCTTTTTCCATGTCACTTTTTACATCTTGTGTCGCAGTAAATTGGTCTGGTGTATCTTCATACATAAAGCTACCTTCTAATTCATGCTGAATGTGTGTGTCTGGGCCGAAAGCAAATCCTTTTTGAAGTTTCCTTTTAGCGTAAAGTTGAATTAAATTAAAGGCAACGTGTTTAACTCTAGCTTTCGTTTTTTGCTTAATTTTTTTCCAAGCTCCAGAACCTAATTTATATATTTTTGGTGCTTTACCATCTTTACCATTAAACTTAGAGATTTTGTGCAGCGAGTGAATACTTACATACAATATGTCTCTTTCGCCATAAATAAGTTTAATTGCTTCTTGTTTTTTTCCTTGAACATCAATTTTTTGTAAACCACCAAATTTTCCAATTCCATGATCCATGTGTGTCACATAATCACCAATTTCAAGTTTATTTAATTCTTGAAGTGTGATGGCTTGTTTTTTAGCATAACCATTCTTTAATCTAAATTTATGATAACGCTCAAAAATTTGATGATCTGTATAACAAACTAATTTATTATCTACATCAACAAAACCTTGGTATAGAGGAAAGACGATTGTCTCGTAATGCACTTTTTTATCAGAATCATTAAAAATATCATGAAAACGTTTTGCTTGTTGTTCGTTAGCACAAAAAATATAATTGGTAAAATCTGCTTTATGATATTCTTCTAAATTATCGATTAATAAATGAAACTGTTTGTTAAATGATGGCTGCGGAATTGTGTTAAATTTTATAGCAGCCCCTTCTTTATTTTGATTACCAAAATCTACCAAAGTAAAGTCTTGTAACTGATTTTTTATATAGTTACCGTCACAAAATAATTCCGATGGTTTTGCATGGTTTATTTCTTTTGATAAATCATTAAAAGCATCTTCTGCTTTAGTAAAAAACTTGTCTAAGTTGCCAGAAAGTAAATTTATATTTTTTGTAAATATTACTGTTTTGGCAGCAATGTATTTTAAGAAACTTTCTCTGTTTTCTTGCAGTGTTTTATTTTCTACATTTGGCATTATAGAAACTTTTTTAAGCTTTTCTTTCGAAAGTTGAGTTTCTACGTCAAAAGATCTTATACTGTCTATTTCATCACCAAAAAACTCTATTCTGTAAGGTTCATCATTAGAAAAAGAGAAAACATCTATTATACCACCTCTCACAGAAAAATCACCAGGTTCTGTAACAAAATCTACGCGTTTAAACTTATATTCAAATAAAACTTCGTTTACAAAATCTAAAGATAAGTTTTCGCCAATAGTTACTTTTAATGTGTTTTTGTCTAATTCTTTTTTTGTGACTACTTTTTCAAAAAGAGCAGTAGGGTATGTAACAATTACAGCAGGTTTTTTACGAGAATTAATTCTATTTAAAACCTCAGAACGTAATAAAACATTGGCGTTGTCTGTTTCTTCTATTTGATAAGGTCTTCTGTAAGAACCAGGATAAAAAAGTACGTTTTTATCTCCTAAAAGTTGTTCTAAATCATTTAAATAATAGGCCGCCTCTTCTTTGTCATTAAAAATTAAAAGATAAGGTTTGTCTGCTTTTTTAAAAGTTTCTGATATCACAAAAGACAACGAAGAACCAACCAAATTCGATATTTGAAAATGGTTTTTTTCTTGTTTTAATTGTGCTACAATCTGCGATACACTCGCAGATGTTTGAAATTGATTTACAATATTCTGCTTGCTCAAAGTAAAAGTTTTTGCAAATGTAGTGCGTATATTAATAAAAACCCATTATCTATTTTGTTTTCTTAAACTTTG
>JAHDHO010000058.1 GCA_020631275.1 Polaribacter sp.
GTCTAAAGGCGGATTTGTAACCTGAGCAAATAATTGTTTAAAGTAATTAGAAATTAACTGAGGTCTATCTGATAAAACAGCTAAAGGAGTATCTATTCCCATAGAACCCAATGCTTCTTTACCAACAATTGCCATTGGTGTAATTACCTCTTGAATATCTTCGAAAGTGTAGTTAAATAAACGTTGGCGTGTTTTAATATCAATTGTTTCAATAGGACAAGTTTCATTTGTGTATGGAACATCTTTTAAATGTAAACGAGTTTTATCTAACCATTCTTGGTAGGGTCTTTCAGAAACAATTTTACTTTTTATTTCTTTATCTTGAATTATTCTACCCTCGTTCATGTCTACTAAAAACATCTTACCAGGTTCTAATCTACCATGTTCTTTTATGTCTTCTGGGGCAACATCTACTACACCAATTTCTGATGACATTATCAATTTACCGCTCTTCGTAACTGTATATCTAGAAGGTCTTAATCCGTTTCTGTCTAACAGAGCACCAATATAATCTCCGTCTGTAAAAGGTACAGAAGCAGGACCATCCCATGGTTCCATAATACAACCATTATATTCATAAAACGCTTTACGTTCTTTAGACATTGTAGCATGTTTTTCCCATGCCTCTGGTATCATCATCATCATAATTTCTGGTAATGATCTACCTGTATGTGTTAATAATTCTACAACCATATCCATAGATGCAGAATCTGATTTCCCTGGAAGTATAATTGGAAAAAGTTTATCTATTTGCGGGCCAAAAACATCACTCTTCATGATTTCTTCACGTACACGCATTCTACTTACATTTCCTCTTAAGGTATTAATCTCTCCGTTTTGACACATGTGTCTAAATGGTTGAGCAAGCTCCCAAGTTGGCATTGTATTTGTAGAAAAACGTTGATGTACCAAAGCTAATCTAGTTACTAAATCTATTTCTTGTAAATCTTTATAATAAGGCCCAATATCTTCGGGCATAATTATACCTTTATATATTATAGTAGTTATAGATAAACTAGGAACGTAAAAATAATTACTTTCAGATATTTTAGATTTTCTAATTGTATGTTCTGCAATTTTTCTTGCAGCGTATAATTTTGCTTTAAATGTAGCTTCGTCAATATCTTCTGTTTTACCAATAAATAGTTGTTCTATGTTAGGTTCTGATGCTAATGCAATTTCACCTAATTGAGAAGAATCTACAGGAACTTCTCGCCAACCTAAAACAGATAGACCTTGATTAAAAATTTCGGTTTCAAAAGTTTTTTTACAATAATTGTATTGATTTGATACTTTTGGAAGAAATACCATACCAACAGCATATTCTCTTTGATTTGGTAACGGAAAATTACAAACTCTATTAAAGTAGTCGTGCGGAATATCTATCAATAAACCCGCTCCATCACCTGTTTTTCCATCGGAACTAACACCACCTCTATGCTCTAGTTTTACTAGGATTTCTAGTGCGTCGTGTATGATTTGATTTGTTCTTTGACCATTTAAATTACAGATAAAACCAGCACCGCAATTTTCATGTTCAAACTCTGGTAAGTATAACCCTTGTTTCTCCATATCGTATTCAATTATATTGGCTAATTTATATTTTTTATTAAGAAAAATTTAACCTTTTGTGGGTTTTAATATAATTTTTATGATGAAAGCAAAAAAGTGATGAAAATAATTTAATAATAATAATTAAATCTTTTTATATTGTGAAATCGTTAAAAAACGAAAAAACCCGCAATTTTTTTAAAATTGCAGGTAAAAAATTGTGTATTTTTTAAAGGTTAATGTTCGTTCAATCTAAAATCTGGATAAGCATCCATACCATGTTCATGAGCATCTAAACCTTCTAATTCTTCCTTTTCATTTACTCTTATTCCCATTGTTTTCTTCAAAGTGAAAATAATTACAAAAGAAGTTAATAAACAAAAAACAGCATAAGCGCCAATACCTATTAATTGACTAATAAATTGAGATCCGCTTGCTAATTCTCCAAAAATTCCTACGGCAAGAGTACCCCAAATTCCGCATATTAAATGAACTGCTATTGCCCCAACAGGGTCATCTAATTTTAATTTATCTATTAAGCTGACAGCAAATACAATTAGAACACCAGCTATTGCCCCAATATATATTGCATCCATCGGAGACATAACATCTGCACCAGCTGTAATTGCTACTAAACCTCCTAAAATTCCGTTTAGAAACATTGTTAAATCTAAATTTTTAAATAAAATGGTAGAAGTAATTGCAGATAAAACACCTCCAGCTGCTGCAGCTAAGCAAGTTGTAACTAAAGTTAATGATGTTAAGCTAGGATCTGCAGATAATACAGAGCCACCATTAAAACCAAACCAACCTAACCAAAGAATTAAAACGCCGGCTGTAGCAATAGGAATGTTATGACCAGGTATAGCTTGTATTTTACCATTTTTGAATTTTCCTATTCTTGCACCTAAAAGACAAACAGCAACTAAAGCGGCCCAACCACCAACAGAGTGTACTAAAGTAGAACCAGCAAAATCATAAAAAGGTGTGTCTAATTGGTCTAAAAAACCGCCTCCCCATTTCCAAGAACCAGCAATTGGGTAAACAAAACCTACATATAATATTGTAAAAATCATAAAAGGTAAAATTTTCATTCTTTCTGCTACAGCTCCGGAAACAATTGTAGCAGCAGTTGCAGCAAACATTCCTTGAAACAAAAAGTCTGTCCAATAAGTATAACCTTCGTTATATGTTAAATCTAAAACACCATCTTTTAAAGGAGCAGAAATACCAAATATAAAATCACCTAAATATCCAGATGAATTTGCAGCCCAAGTTGGGTACATTAAATTAAAACCTACCAAAGCATAGAGTAGTAATCCTACTGTTATTATAAAAATATTTTTAAATAAGATGTTTATTGTGTTTTTCTGTCTAGTTAATCCAATCTCAAGAAACGCAAATCCTAAGTGCATAAAGAAAACTAGTGCTGTACAGATCATCATCCATACATTATTTATTGTTAATAATTCCATGATATAAAAAATGTTCTGTTTTAGTTTAGTGTTTTTCCTCCTTTTTCTCCTGTTCTTATTCTGTAAGCCTCACTTATGTCGCTTACAAAAACTTTACCATCACCAACATCACCTGTAGATGCAGCTTTAATTATAGTTTTAATTGTTACTTCTTCAAATTCATTATTTACTACTATAGATAAATATCTTCTTTGAATGTCACTTGTACTATAGCTTACACCTCTATAAACATGGCCTTCTTTTTCGTTACCTAAACCGGTAACATCCCAATAAGAGAAAAAATTAACACCAACATCATGCAATGCTTCTTTTACTGCGCTAAATTTTGATTTTCTAATAATTGCTTCTATTTTCTTCATTTTAAATATTTAGTTAATTGTGCTTAAAAATGTTTTTTCGTAGAAAAATCACACAACCCTAAAGTTGTGTGATTTTATATATAATTGATTTAAAATTTTATATAGATAACTGCTATTTATCTTCATCAAAATCTCTAACTCTCTTACCTGGATAAGCAATAGAACCGTGCTCTGAAATATCTAAACCTTCAATTTCCACTTCTTTAGATACTCTTAATCCCATTGTAGCTTTTAATATTGCTAATACAATAAATGATAAGACAGTTGCCCAAGCAGCATAAGCTAAAACTCCGATAGCTTGCACTCCTAATTGAGAAGCACCACCACCATTAAATAATCCAATTGCAGTATCGCCATCTACACCCCAAAGACCTATAACTAAAGTTCCCCAAGCCCCAGCAACACCGTGTACAGAAGCTGCACCAATTGCATCATCAATTTTTAATTTCTTTTCTATAAATTCAATTGAAAAGACTACAATGATACCTCCAATAAGACCTGCTAATACAGCACCGCCTGCAGTCATGTTACCACATCCGGCAGTAATACTTACTAAACCAGCTAAAGAACCATTAAGGGTTTGTGCTAAATTTGGTTTTCCGTACCAGATCCAAGTTGTAATTAAAGCTCCTAAACCACCTGCTGCTGCAGATAAATTTGTAATTAATACTACGTTCGAAGCACCAACAGCATCTGCGCCACCCCATGCTAATTGAGATCCACCGTTAAAACCGAACCAACCAAACCAAAGGATAAAAACACCTAAAGTTGCTAAAACTTGATTATGACCAGGAATAGGTAAAACCTTTCCGTTCACATATTTTCCTATTCTAGGACCTACCATAAATGCAGCTACTAAAGCAGCCCAACCACCTACAGAGTGTACAATTGATGAACCAGCAAAATCAATAAAGCCCATTTCTGTTAACCAACCGCTACCTTGCCATTGCCATCCACCAGATATAGGATAGATTACTGCTGTCATCACAAGAGAGAAAATGATATACGTAGAGTATTTTGTTCTACCTGCTATTGCACCCGATACAATTGTTGCAGTAGTTGCAGCAAACATTGTTTGAAAGAATAAATCTGCTCCTTCACCTTGAAATAATCCGCTCCAGAAAAACCATCCGTTAGATGTGTCTCCGTACATTAAAGAGTAACCTACTAACCAGAACGTTAAAGAACCTACACAAATGTCTAATAGATTTTTCATTGCGATGTTTACCGCGTTTTTAGATCTTGTCATTCCAGATTCTACCAATGTAAAACCAGCTTGCATCAAGAATACTAAGATACCTGCAATCAGCATCCAAAGCATTCCCATATCTCCATTAATCTGTTCAACAGCTTGCGCTACTTCAGACGCTGGAGTGTCTTGTAATAATGTTAAAAATAAACTCATTTTTATATAATTTTTGGTTAATTAATTCTTAGAAAGAGTATACTGCTGCTAGTGTAGCTCCTGTTACACTTTTTCCAAAAGGAACAACACCATCATCAGAAGTGTCATATCTTACCTCTGGAATTATTGTTAAGCTACCTGTTAAAGAGTAGTTGCCAGATAATGTAAAAGCAGATACACTACTATCTACATCTGCTGTAGTAGTTGTAAAGAATTCTGGTCTAAATCCTAAAGAGAATTTATCAGAGAAAGTGTTTTGTAAGTACAAAGCAACACCTTTATAGCTGTAGTCTGCATCGTCAGAGTTAGAATATGCTGCATTTATTCCTAAGAAGAAAGATTCAGAAACATCAAACCCACCTGTATAGTCTAAGTATAAAACATCTGTAGTTCCAAAACCATCAGCACCATAAGCTAGGTTAAAATACTGCCCTTTATATCCTGTTTGGAAACCTAATTGATAATCGTTACCAATATTTGCACCAGTAGTAATACCATGAGGATTAGTTACAGCAAACATAAAAGATAAATCTTCTGACGCTGCATAATCTAATTTAAAACCAGTGTGAGAAAAAGGACCTGCATTAAATAAATAAGATACAGAATAGTTAAAGTTTCCTGCAGGAGAAATAACTTCATAGCCATAAAAAGTGTTAAACTGACCTAATGTTAAAGTTACTTTGTCTGATGCTTTATAGTACGCATATAATTGGTTAATTGCACCTTCGTATGCGTTTGCTGCTTTAGCTCTTGGTCCGTAAGCTAAATCTGCAACAACCCCAGCTTTTCCTTTTTCATATGAAAAAATGGTATTTACCATACCTAATCCAAAACCATTTGCAGCTGCTGCAGGATCGTCACTTGAATATAAAATTCCTAAAGAGCCAGGAGAATCGCTTTTAAGATTACTTGTATGATATACATCTACAGTTCCACTTAATGTAAATGTTCCTTTGTCTTCGTTTTCTTGTGCTGTTACTATTAAACTAGAAATGAATAGTAACGATAGAATAATTTTTTTCATAATGTGTGTTCTTTAGTTGTGTTAATTTTTTGTTAATGAACTCGGGTCAAATGTATATATTAAATTTAAGATAACAAGGGGTGTAAATTTTGATAATGACATATTTTGGAGTTATACCCTCAAAAAAAAGGGGGTTAAATTGAGATAAGTTTATTTTTTTGTTTTTGAAAGGTGTAAAATGTTAGGTTCGTAAAAAAGTGAACTATAATTTTGAGATATTCATAAAAATGCATGTTTTGTAAAAAAAAATGTAATTTATGTACTTTTGCACCTATGAAATATTCATTTTCTTACCTTATTTGTTTAGAATTCTTAGGGTTTAGGTTTTCTGGTTGGCAAAAGCAAAAAAATGCAAAAACATTGCACGATATGGTAGATAAATCTTTGTCTTTTGTTTTTGAAGGCTTTGATTTTAAGACGATTGGAGTGGGTAGGACAGATGCTAAAGTTTCTGCTAATACTTATTATTTGCAGCTTTTTAGAAATTCTGAAATTGATGAATTAACCTTTTTAAAATCTTTGAATTCTAATTTTTCTCCAGATTTTAGAGCTGTTTCTGTAAAAAAAGTGTCAACAAGCTTTAATATTATCAATGCTCCTAAGGTTAAAGAATATCACTATTATTTTTCTTTTGGCGATAAGAATCATCCTTTTGCGGCTCCTTTTATGATTAATATTGATTTTAATCTGGATATTGATTTGATGAAAAAAGCAGCTAAATTGTTTGAGGGTGAGCATTATTTTCATAAATATTGTACAAAACCAAGTGAGCATACAGTGTTTAAACGAGTTATAGATGGTTGTGAAATAGTTGAAAATGATATTTTAACTGCAAATTTTTTTCCGGAAGTTTCTTATGTGTTAAAAGTTAGGGGTAAAGGTTTTTTAAGATATCAAATAAGGTTGATGATGGCTACTTTATTTGAGGTAGGTAAAGGTAATTTAGATTTAAATTTTATTGAAAACTCTCTGAAAGAAGATAATGATAGAATGTTTATGAGGAATATTGCGCCTTCTTCTGGTTTGCAATTACATGCTTTAGATTTAGAACTTTAATTGGTAAAAAGGTGCAATAGCGATAGAAACGGCATCCTTTTTTTGAAGAATGAAAAAAAAGATATAGTGGATAGCGCGTTTTTTTGTTTTAAAAAATTGCCATAAAAAAAATCCATCTTTAAAAAGATGGATTTTTAAATACTTATATAATAAGGTAATTATCCTTTAATAACGCCTCTAGAAATTACAATTTTCTGAATCTCTGAAGTTCCTTCGTAAATCTGTGTAATTTTAGCATCTCTCATTAAACGTTCTACGTGGTATTCTTTTACAAAACCATTTCCTCCGTGAATTTGTACTGCTTCTACAGTTTGTTCCATAGCAACTTTAGATGCGTATAACTTGGCCATTGCGCTAGACATGTCATAATTATTGCCTTGGTCTTTATCCCAAGCAGCTTTCATAACTAACATTCTTGCTGCTTCAATTTCTGTGTACATATCTGCTAATTTAAAAGCAATTGCTTGGTGATTGCAAATTTCTGTACCAAAAGCTTTACGTTCTTTCGAGTATTTTAAAGCTAATTCATATGCACCAGATGCAATACCTAAAGCTTGTGCGGCAATACCAATTCTTCCGCCAGAAAGTGTTTTCATGGCAAACTTAAATCCGAAACCATCTTCTCCGATTCTATTTTCTTTAGGTACTTTAACGTCGTTAAATTGCAGTGTATGTGTGTCGCTACCGCGGATACCTAACTTATCTTCTTTTGGTCCTACGTGAAAACCTTCTGTTCCTTTTTCGACTATAAAAGCGTTGATACCTCTATGTCCTTTAGATCGATCTGTTTGTGCTATCACTAGGTAAACATCTGCACGTCCACCACTTGTAATCCAGTTTTTTGTACCGTTAATTACGTAATGATCTCCTTTATCTTCTGCAGTTGTTGCTTGTGATGTTGCGTCTGATCCTGCTTCTGGTTCACTTAAACAAAATGCACCAACAAATTCTCCGGTAGCTAATTTTGTTAAATATTTTTGTTTTTGTTCTTCGGATGCGTAAGCTTCTAATCCGTAGCATACTAAAGAATTATTTACAGATACGATAACAGATGCAGATGCGTCTATTTTAGAAAGTTCTTCCATAATTAATACATAAGAAGTAGCATCCATGCCACTTCCTCCATATTTAGGATCTACCATAATTCCCATAAAACCTAAATCTCCCATTTTCTTAACTAACTCGTTAGGAAACTCTTGCTTGTTGTCTCTTTCGATAACTCCAGGTAATAATTCTGTTTGTGCAAAATCTCTTGCAGCATCACGAATCATGATGTGTTCTTCTGTTAAACTAAAATCCATTTTATATTTTTATTGTTTTCGTAAAATTCGACATCAAAGATATCGATTTCGTAACATATTTTCAATAGACATTTGTTAATTTTACAAATATGAATAATAATCACTTTTTTGCTTTAGGTTTAATGTCTGGTACATCTCTAGACGGAGTAGATATCGTTTATGTGAAATTTAAGAAAAATGACTATTCGTTTTTTGAAATTTTACAAGCCGAAACCATTCCGTATTCTTTAGAATGGAAACAACAATTACAAAATGCTATTCATTTTTCTTCGGAAGAATTAAAAGCTTTAGATATTTCTTATGGTAGATATTTGGCGTCTTTAATTAATAATTTCGTCTTTAATTATAAGGTTCGAGATCTAGCATTAGTAGCTTCGCATGGTCACACAATTCTACATGAACCAGACAAAGGAATTACTTTGCAAATAGGTTCTGGAAGTGAAATTGCTAAATTAACAAAGCAAAAAGTTGTTTGCGATTTTAGAACACAAGATGTTAAGTTAGGTGGGCAAGGAGCGCCTTTAGTGCCAATAGGAGACGAGTTGTTGTTTTCTAATATTGATTATTGCCTTAATCTCGGTGGGTTTTCTAATATTTCTTACAATAATAAAGGAGTTAGAATTGCTTTTGATATTTGTCCGGTAAATATCGTCTTAAATTTATACGCCAATAAATTAGGGTTAGAATATGATGCATCCGGAGAAATTGCATCTAAAGGAATCATTAATAAGGTATTATTAGAAAAGTTAAATCAATTAGAGTTTTATCAGAAAAAAGCGCCTAAATCTTTGGGTTTAGAATGGGTGCAACAACATGTAGTGCCGTTAATTGATGGTTTAGAAAAAGATGTGCCAAACGTTTTAAGAACTTTTGTAGAGCATGTAGCAATGCAAATATCTAGTGTTTTAGAAGATTCTAAATCTGTTTTAATAACTGGTGGCGGTGTATTTAATGTTTTCTTAATAGATAGAATTAAATGTTACACTAATGTTAAAATTGTTAAAGCTACTAATAACTTAATTAACTATAAAGAGGCTTTAATTTTTGCTTTCTTAGGTGTGTTAAAAATTGATAATCAGGTAAATTGCTTAAAAAGTGTTACTGGTGCTAGTAAAAATCATTCATCTGGGGTTGTTTTTTTACCTTAGTTTTTGATTTAAAAAGTTTTAACAATTGTTTTTTTTAGATTAAGTTTGTAGAAGTCTGTAAAATGATATAATAATTCAATAAAAAATTTTAAAAATGAATCAACTTTAGCTTCTCTAGATAAAATATGTCGGTAAAAATGCATGAAAATTTAGAAAATAAGTTGAAACTCAATACAAAATAAAATGAAAGAATTATTAAAAAAATACGAAAACAAGCAGCCAGAAATAGTTTTTCACTGGAAAGATCAAGAAACAGATGCAGAAGGATGGACTGTAATTAACTCTTTAAGAGGAGGTGCAGCCGGTGGAGGTACAAGAATGCGAAAAGGTTTAGATAAAAACGAAGTATTGTCTTTAGCTAAAACTATGGAGGTTAAATTTACCGTATCTGGACCCGCAATTGGTGGTGCAAAATCTGGAATTAATTTCGATCCAAACGATCCTAGAAAAAGAGAAGTTTTAGAAAGATGGTACAAAGCAGTAACACCTTTACTTAAACATTATTATGGTACTGGTGGAGACTTAAATGTAGATGCAGATAAAGATGTAATTCCGATTACAGAAGATTGTGGAGTTTGGCATCCGCAAGAAGGTATTTTTAATGGTCATTTTAAACCTACCGAAGCAGATAAAATTAATAGAATTGGTCAATTACGTTTAGGTGTAATTAAAGTTATAGAAAACAAATATTTTTCTCCAGATTTATCAAGAAAATATACAGTTGCAGATATGTTAACTGGTTATGGTGTTGCAGAAGCAGTAAAGCATTACTATAATATTTACGGAGGTAACATCGAGGGTAAAAGAGCTATCGTGCAAGGTTTCGGAAACGTAGGTTCTGCTGCAGCTTATTATTTAACTCAATTAGGAGCCAAAGTAGTAGGAATTATAGATAGAGATGGTGGTTTAATTAACGAGAATGGTTTTACTATGGATGAAATGACAGATTTGTTTTTATCTAAGGATGGAAATAAACTTGTTTCTGAAAACATGATACCATTTGATGAAATTAATAGTGAAATTTGGAGTTTACCAGCAGAAATTTTTATTCCTGCAGCTGCTTCAAGATTGGTTTCTAAAGATCAAGTTCAGCAAATGATAGATACTGGTTTAGAGGTAATTTCTCCGGGTGCAAATGTTCCGTTTGCAGATAAAGAAATTTTCTTCGGACCAATAATGGAGTACACAGATAATCATTTAAGTTTGTTGCCAGACTTTATCTCTAATTGTGGTATTGCAAGAGTTTTTGCTTATTTAATGGAGTCTAAAGTGCCATTACCAATGCAAGACAAAGCTATTTTTGATGATACATCAGAAGTTATTAAAAAAGCATTGCAAAAAACATTTAAAAAGAGTGCGTCTAAAACAAAAATATGTTCAACAGCATTTGAAATAGCGTTAAAACAATTGATATAAATTAAATAAGAGAATATGGAATCAGTAATTATTATAGTGTTTGTAATGGGGTATCTAGCCATTACTTTAGAACATAATTTAAAATTAGATAAATTAATACCGGCCTTAATTATGATGGCGGTATGTTGGGCTTTGGTTGCCTTAGGTGTAGATAATTTTTCTAATTGGTTTGATTCTGCAAATCATGGTTTGGTAGATGGATTTGCATCTATGGCACATGATGATAAGTTACATTTAGTAGAAGAAACGTTATTGCATCACTTAGGTAAAACTGCAGAAATCTTAGTTTTCTTATTAGGTGCTATGACAATTGTAGAGATTATCGATTATTTTGATGGTTTTTCTACAATTAAAGGATACGTTAACTTTAAGAGTAAGAAAAAATTACTTTGGATGTTTGCTGTGTTAGCATTTATTTTATCAGCAATTATAGATAACTTAACTGCAACGATTGTATTAATATCGATACTTCAGAAAATTGTTAAAACAAGAGAAGATAGAATTTGGTTTGCAGGTTTAATTATTATTGCTGCAAATGCTGGTGGAGCTTTTTCTCCGATTGGAGACGTTACAACAACAATGCTTTGGATTGGTGATAAAGTAAGTACAGGTATGTTGTTTACATACTTATTTATACCGTCTTTATTATGTATGGTTGTACCAACATTTATAGCTACATTTTTACCGGCTTTTAAAGGTGAAATTGACTTTGATGAAAACGAAGTTGAGAAGCCAAAAAGTAGACATAGTGCAAGAATGCTATATTTAGGTTTAGGGGCAATTTTATTTGTACCAGTATTTAAAACAGTTACACATTTACCACCTTATGTAGGTATGATGCTTTCTTTAGCAATTGTAGCAACTTTTGCAGAGATTTATAGTAACTCTAAATTCTCTATTTCTACAGTAGAAGGAGAACAAGCAGATGAGCATGAAAGTGGAGCGCATCACAGTCCGGTTCATCATTCTTTGTCAAAAATTGAAATGCCAAGTATTTTATTTTTCTTAGGTATTTTAATGGCTGTTGCAGCGTTAGAATCTTTGGGTATATTATTTAATTTCGCAGATAGTTTAAAACAAGGAATTCCATTAATAGGAACGGAATTAAGCGGAACAGGAGTTTCTGATTTAGTTGTAATTTTATTAGGAATTGGTTCTGCAATTATTGATAATGTACCATTAGTAGCAGCAAGTTTAGGAATGTTTTCTGAAGGTTTAGATGATCCATTATGGCACTTTATTGCATTTTCTGCTGGTACAGGAGGAAGTATGTTAATCATTGGTTCTGCTGCAGGTGTTGTTGCAATGGGAATGGAAAAAATTGATTTTTTCTGGTATATCAAAAAAATATCTTGGTTAGCTTTTATAGGTTTTTTAATAGGATCTATATCATTTGTAGTATTAAGAATGTTTGTATAATCAATAGCAAAATATTTATCAAATGCCATTTTGTTATTTACAAAATGGCATTTTTTATATCTCGTAAAAAGCTTTTTCTTTAAAAGCAATTTTACAATAGAAAACTCGTTAGTACTTAAGAACTTTAAAAGAAAACAAAATGGTAACATTTTTTCAAGAAAATAAAGAATTGTTAGAAGAAACAGTTTCCGAAGAAAAAACACTTTCTATCTATAATTTAATTATGGACGGAGGTATTGGAGGTCAAATAATAATAGCAATCCTATTTATTTTATTAGCTGTAGGATTGTATATTTATTTTGAAAGATTTTTTGCTATAAAAGCAGCTTCTAAAGTAGATAAGAATTTTATGGATCAGATTAAAGATTATGTGTCAAACGGTAAGTTAGACGCTGCTAAGTCTTTGTGTGATAGTAAAAATACACCAACTGCAAGATTAATTAAAAAAGGAATTACTAGAATAGGAAAGCCTTTAGAAGATATTAATACAGCGATAGAAACCGCAGGTAAGCTAGAAGTATATCAACTAGAAAAAAATGTGAGTGTACTTGCAACTATTGCGGGAGCTGCACCAATGATTGGTTTTTTAGGAACCGTAATAGGTATGATTGTAGCTATTCATGAAATTGCAAATGCTGGCGGACAAATAGATATAAAAATGCTTTCTGATGGGCTTTATACCGCAATGACTACAACTGTTGCAGGTTTAATTGTGGGTATTATTGCGTACATAACTTACAATCATTTAGTGGTAAGAACAGATAAAGTAGTTTATCAAATGGAAGCTAAATCTGTAGAGTTTTTAGATTTATTAAACGAACCTGTTTAGTATGAATTTAAGAGGTAGAAATAAGGTAGATCCGTCTTTCAATATGTCTTCAATGACAGATATTGTTTTTTTATTACTGATATTTTTTATGCTAACTTCTACGTTAGTAACAGTTAGCGCTATAGATGTTATTTTGCCAAAAGCAGGTGGTAAAACTGAAAACAGTAAATCGGTTGCTGTTACAATTACCAATAATTCATTGTTTTATATTAATAAATCTAAAGTAACTTCTTCGGATTTAGAAAGCGAAATTTTAAAAGAAGTTGGCACAGATAAAAAGAAAACGATTGTTATTAGAGGTGATCAAGATGTTCCTTATAAAAATGTGATGAAAGTAATTGATATTGCGAATAAAAATAAATTAAAAATGATTTTAGCTGTTAAAGGTAAATAAATGGCAATTTTAGATACAGCACATAAACGTAAATCTGCACTAATTACAGCAACAATCCTGATTTTATTAATCTTCGGAATTTATAATTATGGAATGCAGTATTTAGATCCACCAGAAGAATATGGTCTTGCCATTAATTTTGGAGATTCTAATGTAGGAAACGGTGAGCCAGTTGTTAAATCAAAAAAAATAGCACCTAAAACAATTGAGAAAGAAGAGATTGTTGAACAGGTAGAAGAAACAATTAAAGAAACTGTAAAAGAAGAAGTGATTACACAAGAAACAACCAAGGAAGTGCCAGTTGTTGAAAAAGTGAAAGAACTAAAAAAAGAACCTACTAAAGAAGAAGTAGAAAAAGTTGTTGAAAAGAAAAAGCCTAAACCAAAACCATCGAAAGAAAATCAAGATGCATTAAACAAATTATTAAATGGTAATGATGTGTCCGGAGAACCTAATGGAGAAGGTGATGATAAAGTTGAAGGTGTTAAAGGGAATGAAGGTGGTGATGATAAATCCTCTAAATACTATGGTAATAAAGGTGCTGGTTCTGGCGGAAATTACAATCTTGCAGGTAGAAAAGCATTGTCTAAACCAATCAATCAACCAGATTGTAACGAAGAGGGTATTGTGGTTGTTAAGATTAGAGTAAATAAAAATGGTAAAGTAATTTACGCTAAAGCTGGTGAAAAAGGAACAACAAACAGTAAACCTTGTTTAGCGAAACCTGCAGAAGCAGCAGCTCTTAAAACAACATGGAACCCTGATAGTGATGCGCCAGCAGTTCAAACAGGTACAATTATTTATAAATTCTCTTTATCTAAATAATCACTTACATTTGCCTTAAAAAAGTTGCTTTTTTAATAAAAGTATTATTTCATTAAAATGACCTACAAAGAAACTTTAGATTGGATGTTTTCGCAATTACCGATGTATCAAAAGCAAGGTAAAACAGCGTTTAAAAAAGACTTAACCAATATTTTAGCATTATCAGATAAGCTAAATTTTCCAGAGAAAAAAATTAAAACAATTCACGTTGGAGGTACTAACGGAAAAGGTTCTACAAGCCATATGTTGGCGTCAATTTTACAAGAAGCTGGGTATAAGGTTGGCCTGTATACGTCGCCCCATTTAAAAAATTTTACAGAACGAATTAAAATTAACGGAGAAGAAATTCCAAAAGAAAACGTTACCACTTTTATTAATAAGAATAAAGGCTTTCTAGAAAAACAACAACTTTCTTTTTTTGAAATGACTGTAGGTTTGGCTTTTGAATATTTTTCAACAGAAAAAGTAGATATAGCAATTATTGAAGTTGGTTTGGGTGGTAGATTAGATTCTACAAATATAATTACACCAGAAGTTTCTGTAATTACAAATATTGGATTAGACCATACACAGTTTTTAGGAGAAACTTTACCAGAAATTGCTTTCGAAAAAGCCGGAATTATAAAAAAAGGAGTTCCGGTTGTAATTGGTGAAGAGCAAGAAGAGGTTAAGCAGGTTTTTGTAAATAAAGCCTTAGGTGAAAATGCTTTAATTGAGTTTGCATCAGCTTTCGAAGAGATATTTAAGACCGATTTGTTGGGGGATTATCAGAAGAAAAATGTTAAAACTGCAGTTAGAGCAATTAAAAAACTAGAAGGTTTCAAGGTAACAGAAGAGAATATCCAAAAAGGATTATTAAACGTAGTAAAAAATACAAGTTTAAAAGGGAGGTGGCAGATTTTGCAAGATTCTCCTAGGGTTATTTGTGATACAGCTCATAATAAAGAGGGATTGAGTATAGTTTTAAATCAGTTAAAAAACGAGAGATTTGTAAATTTACATATTGTTTTAGGTGTTGTTTCTGATAAAAAGTTAGATGAGGTTTTACCTTTGTTTCCTGTTAATGCTAAATATTATTTCTGTAAACCAAATATTCCTAGAGGCTTATCGGAAGCTATTTTACAAGAAAAAGCAAAAGAATTTAAATTGATGGGGAAAACTTTTATCTCGGTAGAAAGTGCATTTGATAAAGCTATAAGTGTTGCTAATCAAGACGATATAATTTATGTTGGAGGTAGTACATTTGTAGTTGCAGAAATTATATAAATAAAATTTGTTTTTTATTTGGTAGGTTTAAAATCTATGTTATATTTGCATCCGCTTAGGGCAATTAGCTCAGTTGGTTCAGAGCACCTCGTTTA
>JAHDHO010000059.1 GCA_020631275.1 Polaribacter sp.
AAGCATCTTTAGTAAAACAATTAGAAGAGTTAGGTATTGGTAGACCATCTACTTATGCACCAACAATTTCTACGGTTCAAAGAAGAGGTTATATAGAAAAAGGTCAAAACGAAGGAGTAGAAAGAGCGTATCAGCAATTAATTTTAGCTAACAGTACCGTAAAAAGTGAAACTTTAACAGAAAAAACAGGCTCAAACAAAAACAAGTTAGTGCCAACAGATATTGGTAACATTGTAAATGACTTTTTAGTAGCTAATTTTTCAAATATTTTAGACTTCGGATTTACAGCCCGAGTAGAAAATTCTTTTGATGATATTTCTGAAGGAGAAGAAGATTGGATCGAGATGATTAAGAGTTTCTACATCAAATTTCATGATAATGTTGAAGATGTTAAAGAAAATGCAGAAAGAGAATCTGGAGAACGTATTCTAGGTAAACATCCAGAGTCTGGTAAAACGGTTCTAGTGCGTTTGGGTAAATTTGGTCCTATAGCACAAATCGGTGCGCCAGAAGACGAAGAAAAACAATTTGCAAGCCTAAACAAAGATCAACAATTAGGTACAATTACTTTAGAAGAAGCATTAGAGTTATTTTTGTTGCCAAAAACTTTAGGAACCTACGAAGGTGAAGAAGTTGTTGTTTCTAATGGTCGTTTTGGCCCTTACATCCGTTTCGGGAAAATGTTTGTTTCTCTTGACAAAGGGGAAAATCCGATGGAGGTAGATTTGTCTAGAGCAGAAGAATTAATTGTTGCAAAACAAAAAGCAGATGCACCAATTTATCATTACGAAGATTTACCTGTTCAAAAAGGAGTTGGTCGTTTTGGTCCATTTATTAAATGGAACTCAATGTTTATCAACGTAAGTAAAAAGTACGATTTTGATAACTTATCTGATGATGATATTGTTGAGTTAATCGAGGTAAAAAAGCAAAAAGAAATAGATAAAGTTATTCATAATTGGGAAGACGAAGGTATTCGAGTTGAAAAAGCAAGATGGGGTCGTTTTAATGTTATAAAAGGTAAAATTAAAATTGAATTACCTAAAACTACAGCCATAGAAAAACTGTCTAAAGAAGAAGCTATCAAAATGATAGAAGCTAAAACCCCTAAGAAAAAGGCGGCAAAGAAAAAACCAGCAGCTAAAAAGAAAACTACAGCTAAAAAAACGACAAAGAAGAAATAATTAGTTAGTATCTTGCATACTTTATTTACAAAAAATTGATGAGCCAAGACTTTTTAACCCCTATAAAAGATTCGGTTGTTGCAAAGCTATTGCTGCAATCACAATCGTGTTTAGGTCAAAATATTCAAATACATTCTAAAGAAGAAGGCTTTCCTGATTTAGAAAATGTTCAAATAGCTATTTTCGGAGTAAAAGAAGATCGAAATTCACATAATAATTTTGGTTGTGGTGAAGATTTGTTCAAAATCAGAGAGAAATTCTATCAATTATTCCCTGGAAACTGGCACACAAATATTGTAGATCTTGGCAATGTAGAAAAAGGTAATAAAGTTTCAGATACTTATTTTGCTGTTAAAGAAATTATAACTTCGTTAATTAAAGAAAATATCATCCCTGTTATTATAGGTGGTGGTCAAGATATTACTTACGTAAATTACAGAGCTTATGATGAGCTAGAGCAATCTGTTAATATTACGGCTGTAGATAGTAGATTCGATTTAGGTAACTTAGAAGATGAATTAAGTTCTCAGTCTTACTTAAGTAAAATTATTATGCAAGAGCCTAATAATTTATTTAATTATTGTAACGTTGGATATCAAACCTATTTTAACTCGCAAGAAGAAATAGCATTATTAGATAATTTGTTTTTTGATGCGTATCGTTTAGGGAAATCTAAAGAATTAGAAAATATAGAACCAGCATTTAGAAATGCAGATATTGTTTCTATTGATATTGGAGCTATTCGACAAAGTGAAGCACCTGCTAATAATAATGCATCCCCAAACGGGTTTTATGGTGAAGAACTTTGTGCAATCTCTAGATATGCAGGTATTAGCGATAAAGTTTCCTCTTTTGGTATTTACGAATACAATTCTAAGTTAGATAATAACAATCAAACAGCACATTTAATAGCACAAATTATTTGGTATTTTATAGAAGGAGTTAACTACAGAGTAAAAGATTATCCTTTTTCGGGAAAAGAAAATTATCAGAAATTTACAGTTTTGTTTGATGATGATGAACCTTTAACTTTTTACAAGAGTAATAAATCTGGTAGATGGTGGGTAGAAATAAATATTTTATCAAATAATAAATACAAAAGACATGCGTTAATACCATGTACATACCAAGATTATACCGAAGCAACCAAGCAAATTATACCAGAAAAATGGTATAAAGCAATGAAAAAGATGGTGTAGTTTACAAGATTATAAAAAAATGATTACGTTAAATGCGATTTCAATATTGCTTTTTAACAAAAAAAATAATAGGTTTACGAACTTTTAGTTAAGATATAGACAGAATATGAAGAAAGCAGCAATATTTGCACTTTTATTAGCAGTAGTTTACAGTTGTGGCTCTAATGATAGAGGAGAATTGGTGGGCGTTAAAGTTAAGAAGAAATGGTTTTCAGAAAAACCATACGGAATGGCTTTAATACCAGGTGGTTCTTTTACAATGGGTAAACAAGATCAAGACATTATTGGAACTATGAATGCTCCAACAAAAACAGTTACTGTTAGACCATATTATATGGATGAAACTGAAGTTACTAATAACGAGTATAAAGAATTTGTACATTGGGTTAGAGATTCTATCGTAAGAACTAGATTAGGTTATCAAGCAGAATTTGCAGCTTTAAGTACTTCTCCAGATCCTAACGGAGCCTTGCCTTCTGGTGGAATTCATGATTATGCTTTTGCTACAGTAGATACCACAGACGCCACACCATACCAAAGATATATGTATGAAAATTATTGGAGCCTAGGTGATGGAATAGATTCTATAAAACCATTAAATTGGGAAACTGAATTAGTTTGGAAAAAAGAAGAATATCCAGACATCGATTACGTAGAAGTAATGGATTCTTTATACATAAGCAGGGAAGAAGCTGTAGATGGTGTTAGAACTTTTAATCCTAAATTTTTAAAATATAGATATTCTTGGTTTGATAGAGATAATGCTGCTAGAAAAGGAGGGAATCGAAAAGATTTTGTTCAAACAGAGGTTTTAAACATATATCCAGATACAACTGCTTGGGTAAAAGATTTTAATTATTCTTATAACGACCCAATGCACCAAGATTATTTTTACCACCAATCTTACGGAGATTATCCTGTTGTTGGTATAACTTGGGAACAAGCAAATGCTTTTTGTAATTGGAGAACTAAAAAGAAAAACGATTATTTAAAAGGAAGAAAAAACGCAACTCAAGTACCAGATTTTAGATTACCTACAGAAGCAGAATGGGAATATGCTGCTAGAGGAGGTTTAGAATTTGCAACGTATCCTTGGGGAACAGGAGGAACAACTAGTGATAGAGGTTGCTTTTTAGCAAACTTTAAGCCTGTAAGAGGTAACTATGCCGTAGATGGTGCTTTATATACTATGGAGGCTAAATCTTTTAATGCAAACGATTATGGTTTGTATAATATGGCTGGTAATGTTTCTGAATGGACAAATACAGCATACAATTTATCTTCATACTACATGGCTTCTACAATGAACCCTAACGTTGAGGATAGAAAAAATAAAAGAAAAATTGTAAGAGGTGGTTCGTGGAAAGATGTAGCATACTTTTTAGAAGTAAGTTCTAGAGATTATGAATATGCAGATACTGCAAGAAGCTACATTGGTTTTAGAACCGTACAAAACTATATTGGAACAGGAAATAAATAATAATATAACCCCTAAATTAATTTACAAATAAAATGGCACAGTCAAGAGCGTACAAAAAAGGAATGAATTTCGTTTACGGAATTGGAGCAGCAGTAGTAATTATTGGAGCTTTATTCAAAATTCAGCATATAAATATAGGCCCAATTACAGGTGGTTTAATGTTAACAATTGGTTTAATAGCGGAAGCTATAGTTTTCTTAATTTCTGCTTTTGATGCACCAGAAGAAGATTTAGATTGGTCTAAGGTATATCCAGAATTAGCAGAAGGAGGAGTTTCTTCTAAAAAAGAAACTAAGAAATTAGGAGCAGAAGGAATGCTTTCTCAAAAATTAGATAGTTTATTGCAAGAAGCAAAAATAGATTCTAATTTAATGGCAAGCCTAGGTTCTAGTATGAAAAACTTTCAAAATGCAGCAGAAGGATTATCTGCAGCATCTGGTTCTGTTGCTTCTACAAATAAATACAACGAAGAAATGTCTAAAGCTGCATTACAAATGGAGTCTTTAAATAACTTATACAAAGTACAAGTAGAAAATACAAGCAAGCAAGCAGAATTAAACACTTCTGTTGTAGAAAATACTGAAAGATTACACGAGCAAATGAAAGCTTTAGCAAGTAACTTATCTTCTTTAAACGGAGTATATGGTAACATGCTATCTGCAATGTCAAACAAATAATTAGTTTCACTAATGTATATTAACTTAAAAACTGATTAGAATGGCAGGAGGAAAAATGTCCGCAAGACAGAAGATGATTAACCTAATGTATCTTGTGTTTATTGCAATGTTAGCAATGAATATGAGTAAAGAAGTTTTATCTGCTTTTGGATTCATGAACGAAAAATTAGTAGAAAATAACCTTTCTACCGCAGAAAAAAATGCTTTAGCGTATACAAATTTGGCAACAAAGGCTTCTGAACAACCAGAAAAATTTGGACCATTAAAACAAAAAGCAGACAAAGTAAAAGAATACTCTTCTGAGTTTTATCAATATTTAGCAGATTTAAAGTCTAAAATGACTGCAGATATAGAAGATAAAGATAATTATGAAGAGATGGATAAAACAGATTGGTTAGATGCTTATTTCTTTAAAGGAGATAATTATACAGCAGAAGGACAAGAGTTTTTAGATAAAATGAATAGTTATAGAAATAATGTTCTAAAAGCATTAGGATCTGATAGTAAATTTGCGCCGGTATTAAATAAAAGGTTTTCTACAGCTGATGTTGTTGATCAAGAAACAGGTAAAGAAATTCCTTTTTTAAGAGCAAGATATGAAGGTTTTCCTATGGTAGCTTCATTAACTAATTTTACACAAATTCAAGCAGATGTAAAAAATACTGAAAGTGATATAATTTCAGATTTATTAGGCGGACAATTAGAAAGCGAAGTTTCTATGTCTAATTACAATGGTGTTGTACAACTTGATAAGAACGCTTTTTATCCTGGAGATAAAGTTACAGGTAGCGTAGTTTTAGGTAGATATGATCCAAGTTTAAAACCTAGTAGAGTAGAGTTAAATGGAAAAAAATACGACAACTTTAAAGACGGTAGCGTAGTTTTAGATTTAAGAGCTGGTAGTGTTGGAGAAAAAGATATCAAAGGAACAATTTACTTTATGGAAAACGGAGAAGAAGTTCCGGTTCCTTTTAAAAGTTCTTATTCTGTAATTTCTAAGCCAAATGCACCAGTTGTGTCTGCAGATAAAATGAATGTGGTTTATAGAGGTTTATCAAACCCTATATCTATTTCTTTACCAGGTGTGCCAGACAAAGATGTTAGAGCAAGTGCACCAGGATTACAAAAAACAGGTTCTGGTAAATACATGATGAGACCAAAAGCAGGAAATACCGTTAGTATTAATGTTTCTGCAAAATTAGCAGATGGTAACAGTGTAAATACAAAAACTGTATTTAGAATTAAAGATATTCCTGCAGCAATGGGAACTGTAAGAGGGCAGTTTGGTACTGTAAGAATGCCAAAATCTGGTTTAGCAAATACACCAATAGGTGCGGGTTTGCCAGATTTCTTATTCGACTTAGACTTAAGAGTAACAAGCTTTAAAGTAAAAGTACCAGGTCAATTAGCAATAATTGTAAATGGTTCTAAATTAAATGCTGCTGCTAAAAAAGCACTTTCTAAAGCAAGAAGAGGAGATATAATTAATATTTTCGGAATTCAAGCAGTTATAAAAAATAACTCTTATAAACTTAAAAAAGTATTACCAGTTAATATAGAGTTAACAAACTAGAAACAAACATAGTTATGATTAAAAATTGTGTAATAATAGTATTCGCTATCCTAACAACAGGTTTTGTAAATGCGCAAGCAAATTTACTAAACGCAAAATCTGTAGATCAAATTGGTGTAAAAAGCGATCAGCAATTGGCAGCAGATAATGATGGCCCAATTCCTTATGGTTACGTAGATGATAGAGACGTATTATGGTCTAAAGTTGTGTGGGAGTTTATCGATTTAAATCAAAAAATAAACTTACCATATTACTTTCCTATAGATACAACCAACATTTCTTCAGATAGAAGATCTTTGTTTCACACGATTATAAAAGGAATAAAGCAAGGTAAAATTAAAGAGGCGTACGACGATTCTTTTTTTACATCAAAAATTACACAACAAGAAATAGACCAACGTTTAATAAACGTTCGTGAAGAGAATGGTTATACAGATACTTTTAGAATCCAAACAGAAGATGTTGCGGGTTATATGATTAAAGGTATGTGGTATTTTGATAAGCGTCAAGGAGAATTGAAATACAGATTATTGGCATTAGCGCCAATGGGTAAAGATGTTCAAACATTAGGAGTACAAGAAATTGAAGACGATGAATTGTATGAATTATTTTGGATTTTCTTTCCATCGGCAAGAGAAGTTTTGCACGATGCAAAGGTTTTCAACCCAAAAAACGCATCACAACCGATATCTTTCGATCATTTATTAAATGCCAGAAGGTTTAGCTCTACAATCATAAGAGAAGAAAATATTTATGGTAACAGAGCCATAGAAGATTATGTTAGAGGTAACTCTTTATTTCAATTGTTAGAAGCAAATAAGATTAAAGAAGATATTAGAAACAGAGAAATAGATATGTGGAATTATTAATTCGCAATTTAAATTCATACAAAACGTTTGCGTAAGCAAGCGTTTTTTTATTTGAAGCTATTTCCTGCTTTCAACACTCGCTTTTTTTCATTCTTCAAAAAGAGCTCAAACAAATGTTTCAATCAGGGCTAAACTTGTTTGCAAACAATTAGAAATACTAGCTTATTAAAGCTAATTTATACACTATTAATTATTATGAAAGTAGATTATATTATAGTTGGTTTAGGTTTGGCAGGTTTAGCTTTTGCAGAAAAATTGTTAAAAGCCAACAAAACATTTATTGTTTTTGAAGATGCATCGCAAACATCATCTTTAGTTGCTGGCGGGGTGTATAATCCTGTAATTTTAAGAAGATTTACACCTGTTTGGCAAGCTGCAGAACAATTGGCAATTGCAATGCCATTTTACGAGAGTTTAGAAGAGAAATTACAAGAGAAATTTGATCAGAAAATAGAAATTAAAAGAGCGTTTAAATCTGTAGAAGAACAAAACAATTGGTTTGCGTCATCCGATAAATCAAGATTAAAAGAATTTTTAAATTCAGAATTAGATTATAAAAAGGTAGACGGTGTAATTGGTGATTTTGGTTTTGGAATAGTAAACGAAACTGGACGAATAGATACTTTAAAGTTAGTAAACGCGTATCGTAACTATTTAGAAAAAAATAATGTGATTCGGTTTGAAAAGTTTGAGCATTCTGCTATAGAAATTTCAGAAAATGAAATAAATTATAAATCAATTACAGCTTCTAAAATTGTTTTTTGTGAAGGTTATGGCTTAAAAGAGAATCCTTATTTTAACTATTTACCTTTAGACGAGGTAAAAGGGGAATTGATTACCATTCATGCGCCAGATTTAAATATCGATTTTTTATTAAAATCAGCTTTATTTTTAATCCCTTTAGGCGAAAATAAATACAAAGTTGGTGCAACTTTTAATCATAAAGATAAAACATCATTACCATCAGAATCTGGTAAAGAAGAATTGGTGTTAAAACTAAAGAAAGTAATAGACGTTCCGTATACAATATTAGATCAAACAGCAGGTATAAGACCAGCTACAGCAGATAGAAGACCTTTTGTAGGAGTGCATCCAACATATAAAAATTTAGCAATCTTAAATGGTTTAGGTACTAGAGGTGTAATGATTGCTCCAAAATTAGCTTCTAATTTATACGATTTTATAGAAGAGAATATTCCTTTAGATGAAGTTGCAGATATAAAAAGATTTCAAAATTTATAAAATTACTTTTTAGTTTTAGTATCGTAAGAAACAAACATATTAATCCATAAAATTCTAGACAATCTTAAATTTACAGGTGCTAATAAAATTAAAGTGATTATTATGGCAGCAAAAGATTGCAGTAAACCCAAATTAAAAACTAAAGAAGCAATTAAAAAAGTAGCTACAGAAAGGGCTACTGTAATACCATAATTAACATACATTGCACCATAAAAAAAAGAAGGTTCCATCATATATTTTAAATTACAATTTGGGCAGTTATCATGTAATTGTGTAATGTTAGATGGGTTAAAAGTGAATTTATATTTAAAAAAGTCGCCTTCATGACATTTTGGGCACTTTCCTTTGGCAATACTATATATTTTTGTTCCTTTTTTAAACATCTTAACCTTAAAATTTATATACTTTTGCAAAGGTAAATTTTTTACATCTTTAATTTAGTAACAATTATTACATTTCATGCTAAACGTTCATAATTTAACAGTTTCATTTATGGGAACTGATTTGTTTTCTGGTATAACTTTCAAATTAAATAAAGGAGACAGAATTGGTTTAATAGGTAAAAATGGAGCAGGAAAATCTACACTTTTAAAAGTTCTTTCTAAGGATATTGAAAGTAGTGGAGGTACAATGGCATTTGATAAAGATGTACAAATTGGCTTTCTAAGACAAGATATAGATTTTGTAGAAGGAAGAACTATTTTAGAAGAAGCGTACCAAGCTTTTGAAGAGATTAAAGAAATCGAACTTCAGTTAGATCAAATAAACGAACAATTAGCTACAAGAACAGATTACGAAAGTGAATCTTACAGCCAATTAATTATCGATTTAACAGAAAAAACAGAACGCTACGAGCTTTTAGGAGGTTACAATTACCAAGGTGATACAGAAAAAATTTTACAAGGTTTAGGTTTTAAAAGAGAAGATTTTGATAAGCTAACAGATACTTTTTCTGGAGGATGGAGAATGCGTATTGAGTTGGCAAAATTATTATTACAAAACAATGATATTTTACTTTTAGATGAGCCAACCAACCACTTAGATATCGAATCTATTATTTGGTTAGAAAACTTCTTAAAAGGATATGCTGGTGCAATTGTATTGGTTTCTCACGATAAAATGTTTTTAGATAATGTAACTAATAGAACTATAGAAATATCTTTAGGACAAATTTATGATTACAAAAAACCTTATTCAGAATTCTTACTTTTAAGAGGAGAAATTAAAGAAAAGCAACTACAGGCTCAAAAGAATCAAGAAAAAGAAATAAAGCAAAAACAACACCTAATAAACAAGTTTAAAGCCAAAGCAAGTAAAGCTTCTATGGCGCAATCTTTAATGAAACAACTAGATAAAGTTGAGTTGATTGAAGTAGATCAAGACGATAATCAGGCAATGAATGTTAGATTTAATATTTCTAGAGAACCTGGTAAAATTATTGTTGAAGCAGAAAATTTGTGTAAAAGCTATGGAGATAAACACGTTTTAGAAGGCGTAGATTTATTGATAGAAAGAAATAGTAAAATTGCTTTTGTTGGTCAAAACGGACAAGGAAAATCTACATTGGCAAAAATGATGGTTGGAGAAATTCCGTTCGAAGGTCATTTAAAATTAGGTCATAATGTAGAAGTTGGTTATTTCGCACAAAATCAATCAGAACACTTACCACCAGAAAAAACGGTTTTAGAAATCATGGAAGATGCCGCAACAGATACTAACAGAATGCGTGTTAGAGATATGTTAGGTTCTTTCTTATTTGGTGGAGATGCTGTAGATAAAAAAGCAAAGGTTCTTTCTGGAGGAGAAAGAAATCGATTGGCATTATGTAAATTATTGTTGCAACCATTTAATGTCTTAATAATGGATGAGCCAACAAACCACTTAGATATTGCTTCTAAAACAGTTTTAAAAGAGGCTTTAAATAACTTTAATGGTACACTAATTGTAGTTTCTCACGATAGAGAGTTTTTACAGGGGTTAACTACCACAGTTTATGGTTTTAAAGACAAAGAAATTAAAGAGTATTTAGGTGATATCGATTATTTCTTAGATCAACATAAATTAGAAAATTTAAGAGAAGCAGAAAAAAGAACGGTTGTAAAAGTTGCTAAAGATACTTCTAAAAAAGAAGCACATTTATTATCTAGAGAACAAGAAAAAGAGTTAAAAAAACTTAATAATAAACTCTCTAAAATAGAAACCGAAATTGCAGATTTAGAAAAAGAAATTGAAAAAATAGACTTAGAATTGGCTAATAATTATGATGAAGTTTCATCGAGACCAAATTTCTTTGAAAAATACAAAGCTAAAAAAGCAAAATTAGATGCTGCAATGGAAGATTGGGAAAAAATAGAAGCGCAAGTTTCTAATTTCTCATAATCCTATCTAAATTATATTCTTGATATACATATCAAGAAACTTAAACTAAATACTAAAATTTTAAAAATTCTTGTAACCACAAGAATAAATGCCCATGGATTTAAACGCAACAATTGTATCAAAAAACGAACAAATAGAACTCTCTCTATTAAAAGAAAAAAATGTTGAACTTTTTATTAAAAGAGAAGATTTAATACATCCGTTTGTTTCTGGTAACAAGTTTAGAAAACTAAAATATAATATTGAAGAAGCCATTAAATTAAAGAAAAAATCTATCTTAACTTTCGGTGGCGCTTACTCTAACCATATTGCCGCAACTGCTGTAGCTGGTAAATTGGCAGGTTTAAAAACATTTGCTGTAATTAGAGGTGATGAGTTAGGTAAAAATATTAAAGAAACTTTAGAAGGAAATCCAACTTTAAGAAAAGCTGCAGAGAACGGTATGAAGTTTCACTTTGTGTCGAGAGAATTGTACAGGCAAAAAACCTCTTTTGGTTTTATAGAGAAGATGAAGAATAAATGGGGAGATTTTTATATGATTCCTGAAGGAGGAACCAATGGATTGGCTGTAGATGGTTGTCAAGAAATTTTAACAGAAGAAGATTCTAAATTCGATTATATTTGTGCAGCTGTAGGAACCGGAGGTACCATTTCTGGAATTATAAAATCTTTAGAAAAACATCAAAAAGTTATTGGTTTTCCTGCTTTAAAAGGCGCTTTTTTATCAGAAGAAATTAAAAAATATACTATTCGGAAAGATAATTGGAGCTTACAAAAAAAGTATCATTTTGGTGGTTATGCAAAATTTAATGACGAGCTTGTAGAGTTTATCAATACATTTAAAGAAAAAACAGGTATTTTATTAGATCCTGTTTATACGGGGAAAATGTTGTTTGGTATTTTAGATTTGATTAAAAAAGATACTTTTGAAGAAGGTACTAAGATTTTAGCAATTCATACCGGTGGTATACAAGGAATCGATGGTTTTAATGCAAACTTGGTTAAAAAAAATCTACAAATTATAAATGTGTAATGAAGATAAAAATTATTTTTAGTTGTGTTTTTTTATTGATTTTATCTAGCTGTGGAGCTAAGAAAAAAGTTGTTAATAAGAAGAATCCGGGTGTGGTAATTGTAGAGCCAGCACCTATCGATTTACCTTCTGTAAATGAGGTTGAATTAACAAAAAAACTAAACAAAAATAACCCTAAATTAAACAAAGAAACACTTTCTTATATTAGAAAATATGCACCAATTGCCGTAAAAGAAATGCATGAATATAAAATACCGGCAAGTATAACTTTAGCGCAAGGAATTTTAGAATCTGGTAAAGGTAAAAGTGAATTGGCTTTAAAATCTAATAATCATTTCGGTATTAAATGTCACACGGCTTGGAAAGGGGAAAGGGTTTATCACGATGATGATGAAAAAGGAGAATGTTTTAGAAAATACGTATATCCAGAAACTTCATATAACGATCATTCGCTTTTTTTAACACAAAGAAGTCGTTATGCTTTTTTGTTCAATTATAATATAAAAAACTATAAAAAATGGGCTTATGGTTTAAGAAAAGCCGGTTACGCAACAGATAGAAAATATCCTATTAAGCTTATTAAAATAATAAAAGATTACCAACTTTATGAGTTTGATAAAATTAAGAAAGGAAATTTTGTCGAAGGAGTTAAAGATTTAAATGAAGGAGAAAAATTAGAAAAACCAATAGTTATACCAAAGGTTAAAGCCAGCTATTACAAGGTTAAAAAAGGAGATACTTTGTATTCTATTTCTAGAAAATTTAATATTTCTGTTGCCAACTTAAAAGCAATTAATAATTTAGAAGATAATATTATTTCTGTAGGACAAAAATTGTTAGTAAAAAAGTAACCTACAGACTTATTTTAAATTTGAAATATATGGCAGTAATAAAACCCGTAAAAGGTAAACATCCACAAATTCCATCAGATTGTTTTGTCGCAGAAAATGCAACCGTTTTAGGCGAAGTTTCTTTGGGTAAAGAATGTTCTATTTGGTATAATGCGGTAATTCGTGGCGATGTTCATTTTATCAAAATTGGTAATAAAGTAAATATTCAAGATGGTGCTGTAATACATGCAACGTATCAAAAATCGCCAACAACTATTGGCAATAATGTGTCTATTGGGCATAATGCAATTGTACATGGTTGTACAATTAAAGACAATGTTTTGGTTGGTATGGGAAGTATTATTATGGATGATTGTGTTATAGAATCTAATTCTATAATAGCAGCAGGTGCAGTGGTTACAAAAAACACAATAGTAGAAAGTGGTAGTATATATGCAGGTGTACCTGCTAAAAAAGTTAAAGATATTTCACAAGAATTAATTTCTGGAGAAATAAATAGAATTGCAGACAATTACGTTACCTATTCTAGTTGGTTTAAAGAGTAATTTTTTGGGCGTTACACAAGGTCGGGCTTTACATTATATCTTTTTCTCGTACCTCAAAAAAGGATGCCATTTCAATCCCTAACGCAAAAGCAATATTTTTGAAATAAAAAAGACCAATTTCTGTTAAGAAATTGGTCTTTTATTAATCAACTAATTCAAATATTTATCTTCTAACTCTTCTGCCTTCTTTACGGTTCTTCATCCCTTTTCTTTTCGCCGTTTTTCTACCTTTCATAGCTCTTTTTTTGTGCATTTTTTCAAATTTTTCAAACTGCTCGTCGTTTAAAATATCCTTCATGCTATTTCTCATCGCTATTTGAGCATCTAATCTTTTGTTTTGCATTGCAAAAATCTCATCAGAAGTAGGTCTTTTTTTATCTTTTCTAGCTTCCTTTCTCTTTTCCATATTTGCTTTTCTTTCCGCAATTTGATTAGAAATTAAAGGCTTAATTTGATTTTGTTGCTTTCTAGATAAATCTAAAGCCAAAGTCATTTTTTTAACAGTTAATTCTGTTTGTTGTTCTGTTGTTAATCTTGCACGTTTATCAGTTTTACCTTTTTGGGCTTGTGTGCTAACTGTAAATGCCAATACTAATGCTAAAATACCTGCTAATTTTTTCATGTTTTTATCTTTTTAATTATTTTAATTTTTATACTTCTAAGACTTTGCGAAATTGAAAAGGTTTAATTTAAATAACTAATTAACAATATTTTAAGAGTTGTTTTTGAACAAAAAAAAACTCGAATTCAATTAAGAATTCGAGTATTACAATATACTAATCAATCAACCCAAAAAATTAGCAACTGTTAAATTTTATTAATGTTAAAAATGTTTCTTTTTAATATTTATACTTCTTTGACTATAAAAAAATCAAAAGGTTTAAATTTGTAATTAAATTTTTCAAAATTATTCTTTCTATGCGTAAAATATTTTGGTTATTATTTTTAGTATCATTTACAATAAATGCTCAAAAAGATTCTGTAAGAGTAGACTTAAGTAATCCTAATGCTACTTTATATACACATTTATATTTCTTACAATCAGATTCTTATCAGCCTAAAAAATCTGCCAAAACAATTTTAGGTTTACCAGAAAAAGAAGCTATAAAAAAAGCAGTAAGAATTAAAAAAGTTTTAGATGGTAAAGGTTTATATGTAGATTTTAATGTAGTACCAAAAAATGCAAATTATAAAGATACAATAAGGTATTCTTCATACGAGAAATACACACCTTTTCCGCAGCGAATGCCAGAAATATCGGTAGAAAAAATTGAAAATAAATGGTATTATTCTTCAGAAACTGTTGCTAAAATAGATAGCTTATACAACGCAGTTTTTCCGTGGTATGTGCAAAAAATACAAGATTTTGTTCCAGAGTTTGGTCATAAAAAATTGGGTCCAATAGAATATTGGCAGCTATTTTCTGCATTTATATTTTTACTATTAACAGTCCTTATTTTCTTTATTTTTAGAAAAATTACCTTTTTTATCTTGAATAAAATTCAGCAAAAAATTACAAAAACAACAGACATTAAGTTTAATAAATCTTTAAAAAAATTAGCAAGACCAATAAGTTTGTTAATTGCAATAAGCTTTTTAGATAGTGTTTTTCCATCATTATATTTTAGTTTAGAAACTAACAAATGGGTTTTCTTGTTTATCGATATTGCAAAAGTTGTATTCTGGACCTATGTTTTAATTAATTTAGTGCATGTTTTAATGCAGTTTTATAGCATTTTTACAGAAAAAACTCACAACAGGTTAGACGATCAATTATCACCTATATTGCACAACTTTTTTGTAGGCCTGGTTGTATTTATTGGTGTTTTAAGATTGGTTGCTTTATTTGGTGTAGATACAACAACGATTTTAGCAGGTGCTACCATTGGTGGTTTGGCAGTTGCTTTAGCATCTCAAGACACAGTAAAAAATCTAATTGGTACAATTATGATTTTCTTAGACAAACCTTTTCATATAGAAGATTGGATTGAAGCCGGAGAAGTTGTTGGTACAGTAGAAAAAGTTGGATTTAGATCTACAAGTGTGCGTGCTGCAGATACTTCTGTTTACCAAATACCAAACAGTAAACTATCAGAAATTGTTATCAATAATAAAGGTTTACGTTTATTTAGACGTTACAATACAAATTTAGGTTTGCGTTATGATACTCCGCCAGAATTAATTGAGGCATTTGTAAAAGGTGTAAGAGAAATAATTATTGCACATCCAGAAACAAGATCCGACTCTTATAATGTAGAATTTACTGGTTTTGGAGATTCGGCATTATTGGTAATGGTAA
>JAHDHO010000060.1 GCA_020631275.1 Polaribacter sp.
GATAATACGCAATACATAAAAATGTATGGAAGAAAAATTTATGAGTTTGCAATAACAAATGTACCTGCAGCCATGAAAATTGCTTTAGATAAAAGTGGTTACGTTATTAATGATGTTAAAAAGATTTTTATTCATCAAGCTAATGAAAAAATGGATGAGGCAATTGTAAAACGATTTTATAGATTGTTTAAAGAAAAAGTGCCAGAGGCAATTATGCCAATGAGTATTCATAAATTAGGTAATAGTTCTGTGGCTACAGTGCCCACGTTATTAGATTTGGTTTTAAAAGGTAATATAGAAAATCAAACAGTTGCAAAAGGAGATGTAGTAATTCTTGCATCTGTTGGTGCTGGTATGAATATCAATGCAATTGTTTATAAAATTTAATCTTAAAGTGCGAATTCTATTCAAAATGAACGAATTCTAATTTATCGTAAAAAATATCGATTTCAGTATTTGAAATTTAAACTGAAATAGTATTTTTGCGCATGCAACAACACAACGTACTTATTTTAGATTTCGGATCGCAATACACACAACTTATTGCAAGAAGAGTTAGAGAATTAAACATTTATTGTGAAATTCATCCTTACAACCATCCACCAAAAAATCAATCAGAATTTAAAGCAATTATCCTATCAGGTAGTCCTAATTCTGTTAGAGGAGAAAATGTTTTACATCCAGATTTAACAGATCTTAGAGGGAAAAAGCCAATGCTAGCTGTTTGTTATGGCGCACAATATTTGGCTCATTTTTCTGGCGGAAAAGTAGCACCTTCTAACACTAGAGAATATGGAAGAGCAAATTTATCTTATGTAAAAGGTAATGAAACTTTTTTTGACAACATTTCTGAAGGTAGCCAAGTTTGGATGAGTCACTCAGACACAATTAAAGAATTACCAACAAATGGCGAGTTATTGGCTAGTACAAAAGATGTAGAAAATGCCGCTTATAAAATTAAAGGTGAAGATACTTACGCGATTCAATTTCATCCAGAAGTTTATCACTCTACAGATGGTAAACAATTATTAGAAAATTTTCTTGTAAAAATTGCGGGTGTAGCTCAAACCTGGACTCCAGATTCTTTTGTAGAAAGCACAGTAAACGCTATCAAAGAAAAAGTAGGTAGCGACAAGGTAGTTTTAGGACTTTCAGGAGGTGTAGATTCTACAGTAGCAGCAGTTTTACTAAACAAAGCAATCGGAGAAAACTTATACTGTATTTTTGTAAACAACGGTCTTTTACGTAAAAATGAATTCGAAAGTGTACTGGCACAATACGAAGGAATGGGATTAAATGTAAAAGGAGTAGATGCATCGGCACGTTTTTTGAAAGCACTTGAAGGAATTTCTGATCCAGAGAAAAAAAGAAAAGCTATAGGAAATGCGTTTATAGAGGTTTTTGATGATGAAGCAAATCAAATAAAAGACGTAACTTGGTTAGCACAAGGAACAATTTATCCTGATGTTATCGAATCGGTTTCTGTAAATGGAGGACCATCAGCAACTATTAAGAGTCATCATAATGTTGGCGGATTGCCAGATTATATGAAATTAAAAATTGTAGAGCCTTTACGTATGATTTTTAAAGATGAAGTAAGAAGAGTTGGAGCTTCAATGGGAATTGATTCTGAATTGTTAGGACGTCATCCATTTCCAGGCCCAGGTTTAGGAATTCGTATTTTAGGAGATATAACAGCAGAAAAAGTAAGGATTTTACAAGAAGTTGATGCTGTATTTATAAACGGATTAAAAGAAGATGGTTTGTACAATAAAGTTTGGCAAGCAGGAGCAATGTTGTTGCCTGTAAACTCTGTTGGCGTGATGGGTGATGAAAGAACATATGAAAAAGTTGTTGCTCTAAGAGCTGTAGAAAGTACCGATGGTATGACAGCAGATTGGGTAAATTTACCGTATGAATTTTTACAAAAAACATCAAATAAAATAATAAATCAAGTAAAAGGCGTTAATAGAGTAGTGTATGACATTAGTTCTAAACCACCTGCAACTATAGAATGGGAATAAAATATATGAAACATCTTAAATTTTTTGTTTTTCTGTGTATTTTAACGTTTACCGTATCATGCGGTCAGCAAAAAAAATACATTCAATATAAAGTAAAAGAAGGAGAATCTATTGGAGAAATTGCTAAGAAATTAGACATGAAAACCAAAGATTTGCTTCGTCTTAACCCAGACATCGATAAAAATCCCGATGCAAATACTGTAATCATTATTCCTAACAAGAATATGAATTCCGTAAGTAATTCTATTTCAAAAGAAAAGGATGAAAATGCGACAGAAGACAATTTTAAAGTAAAGGAAACAGAAAACTTAGATGTTGATTTAATATCAGAAAAAGAAAAACAAAGAAGTTTGTTAATTTCTGAGTTAGAAAAAGAATTCAAAATTCACGAAGTTAAAAAAGGAGATACTTTTTATAGTTTAACTAGATTTTATAATGTTTCTAGAGAAGAGTTAATCAAATTAAATCCTGAGTTAAAAGAGGGGTTAAAACTTGGTCAACTTATTAAAATAATGCCATTAGAGGATGTTTTTGAAGAGGATAATCTTGTTTATGTTGATGAGATTAAGAAAGGGATATCTATTAAAGCGGCTATTTTATTGCCTTTTAGAGCACAAGAATTAGAAGCAAAATCTAGCGATGAAATCTTTGGAAACAGTAGATTGGCAAATATTGTAACAGATTTATATTTGGGTGCAGAAATAGCAATAGATTCGTTAAGAAAACAAGGTGTAGAATTAAATGTAGAAGTTTTTGATACAGGTAGAAATAGTACAAAAATTAAAACAATTGTTGCAGAGAATAATCTTAAGAAGAAAGATGTAATTATTGGTCCTTTGTATTCTGAAGAGGTGGAGTATGTAGCAGATAATGTAAATGCACCTATTGTTTTTCCGGTATATTCTAAAAAACAATCAAAATTTTCTTCTAGCAGAATTATCAAAACGTCTCCAAATAAAAAATTATTTAGAGATAAATTGTTAAGTTATATAGAAGAAAGCTTTCATGACGGAAACATAATTATTGTAGGAGATGGAAAAACAACTTCTAACTTTGATTCTAATAAAATTAGAGAAGTTTTAAAATCACACGATTCTATAAATAGTGTTAACTTAATTACACCAAAAGATGGTTACATAAAAAAGGAAAAATTTACAGATGTGTTAAAGCCAAACATGAAAAATATTGTTGTATTAACAACAAGCGATAAAATTATTATTGCAAGTGTTATCAATAGTTTAATTAGTTTGCCAGCAGAAACAACTGCATCATTATTTACTTTTGATAAGGTTAGCGCATTTGATAAAATAGACAATTCTAAATTAGCTAAATTAGGTTTTACGTATGTTAGCGATGAGTATGTTAGAGAAGATTCATACAGTGCCATGGCTTTTAATAAAAGTTATTTAGCTAAAAACGGAGTTTTACCTTCCGCGTATGCAACTAAAGGTTTTGATGTAACATATGATATTTTAATGCGTTTGGCTTCGGGTAAAAGCTTAAAATCTACATTTGATGATGGTTATTCTTACAGAGTAGAAAGTAAGTTTGATTATACGGATAAGCTTTTTAAGATTGTTGAAAATAGAGGTTTGTTTATTGTAAAGTACAATGATGATTTAACGCTAACAAGAATAAAATAATCTTAGAGTTTTAGTTATAAAAAAAATCCGATGAAATATTTTCATCGGATTTTTTTTTAATTATAACATGTAAAAAAACTTTAGATTTTTTTCATCTGTTGTTTCATCATTTGCATTTGCTCTTTTAACATACCATGTTTGTCTAGTTTTTTAGCTTCTGCCATTAAATTAGTAGCTTCTCTTTTACGTCTTTTAGTCATTGCAATTCCTGCTAATTGCAATTTTGCCATAGCTAAATCATGATCCATAGATAAGCCAAGTTTTACAGCTTTACGTAAGTATTTTTCTGATTGTGTTATGTTTTTTTGACTTAACATAATTCCATGTAAATAATTATAATAACCTTGTTGCTTAACAATTAATGCAGCCTCAGGGTTTTTAATATAATCTAACCATTTTTTGGTTCCTTCGAAGTTTTGCTTACGAAGTTGTAAAAAAGCAAGTAAAATAAATTCGTTTTTAAAATAAAATAAAACAAAAATTCCTGCTAACAACAAGATTGAAATTCCGTTCATGATATTTCCTTGCACAAATTGGTAAACTGCCCAAACAGAAATTAAACCGGCTAAAATTAATTTAATATTTTTATGAAACATATAATATCTCTTTTGTAATTTCTAGTAAACTAGATTATTTATAGATTGATTTTAAAGCAGCAAAAATACATTTTCTTCTTAAAATATAAAGTTACTTCCTTTTAAATTTATTTTTTATAATATTTTTTGTATTTGATAAATGCAAAACTACCAAGAATTAAAACAAATCCTACAGAATAATATACAGAAGTAGGTGTAATTACTCTATCTCCACTTGCATAAGAATGTAATCCAGAAAGGTAAAAGTTAACCCCAAAATAAGTCATCATTATAGATGCATAACCAATAATAGACCATAAATTAAAAGTATATCTACCACGTAAACCTGGTATTAAACGCATGTGTAAAATAAAAGCATACACCATAATAGAAATTAAAGCCCAAGTTTCTTTTGGATCCCAACCCCAATAACGACCCCAACTTTCGTTAGCCCACATTCCGCCTAAGAAGTTACCAATCGTAAACATTATCAAACCAACAGTAACTGCCATTTCGTTAATAATGGTAATTTCTTTGATGTTTAAATCCATTTTCTTTTTGTTTTTATCAGTGGTAAAAACCATTAATAAAAGTGCGAAAATTCCTAAAATCATTCCTAAAGAAAGCGGCCCATAACTAGCTACAATAATAGATGTATGTACTAATAACCACCAAGAATTTAAAACGGGCTGTAAATTGGCAATCTCTGGATCTAACCAGTTTTGATGCGCAAAACCTAAAGTTATGGCTACCAAAAATGCAGTTGCCGTAATTGTAAGCGCAGATTTTCGTCCGAAGAAAAGACCAAACAACATCGTTGCCCAAGCAACAAAAATTATCGACTCGTAAGCATTACTCCAAGGCGCATAACCACTTATGTACCATCTAGAAATTAAACTTAAAGTATGAAATATAAACAAGCCAACGACACCAATTGTTAAAACTCTTACAATTGTGTTAATCCATTTTTTAGAATTAAATATTTGCCAGATTACAAAAATCACTAAAAAGATACTTGCATAACCATAATACTTAGATAGCATTTGAAAAGGTTGTATTTTGTTATACGATATTTCTAAATCGATTTTCTTTTCTGTAGGTATAACTTCCGAACCAAATTTTTGTTGAAACTTTTTAATTCCGTCTAAAATTTTATTTGCATCTGTATAATCGCCAGTTTTTTTACCTTTTTGTAAAAAGTTAATATATACTGGTAAAGATTGTCTTACAAAAACAGAATCTGTTCCTTTAAAGTTAGCTGTAGAGGTTTCTGGTTGAGAAACCCACTTATTGTTCTCATCACCAGGAATTGGGTAGATTTTTAGAATTCCGCCGCCAATGGCAGAATATAACAAACCAATTCTTCTGTCAATTTTAATTAGATCTTTTTCAAATTTATTTTTAATTTTTTTCTTTTGAGCTTCTGCTACTTTCTTTTCTATTTTATAAATACCTACTGGCGTTATAAAGTCTGATAAAGAAGCATATTCTGTAGTATCTGCTACACCTATAAATTCTCTAATTTGGGTATTTCCTTTTTCTAAATAAATTACAGGAACTTCAAACCAAAGTCTTGGATTTTCGATTATAGATAATAAAACCTGACTTGGTTCCATATCTTTAAAATTTTCTGATTTACTTACCTTTCTTACCAACTCAGATGCAAAAGTGTGAGCAGGTTTCATTCTACCATTATCTTGTATTACCAATTGATTAAAACTATCTGCATGCGCAACATCTACCATATTCGCTTTTAAAATAGAATCTATTTGTTGATTGGTTATTTTAACAGGATTATGACTGTTAGCGTCTGAGTGTTGAGAAAATGTAATAGAAGACAAGAATACAGTAGCAACTATAGACATAGTTAGCTTTTTCTTTCTAATTTTATTTAAGCTTTTTTTCAGTTGATCAAAACGAGTGTTTTTTGCAAAAAGGATACAAATTAAACCAGTATATAATAAAGAGTAACCTAAATAAGTAACAAAAGTTCCTAAGAAATCATGATTTACAGAAAGGTGTGTTTCTTCTTTTCCGTCTGATAAATCATAACTTGCTTGAAAAAATTTATAACCTTTATGATCTAAAATATGGTTCATAAAAATTCTATAATCAAAAGTTTCTTCTGGGTCTATCACGGTAATTTCACTTGCATATGCTGCAGCACTTTCCGAACCAGGATATTTATCTAATTGAAAGTCGTTTAATTTTAAACTAAACGGAGTTTCTAAAATTTTTGCACCGTATAGTAATCTAAAATTTAAATCACCAACTTTTACTTCTTTGGTTCCTTCAGAATTAAATTTACCACCTTTTATTTCTACTCTTTTGGTTTGGTTATTACTCTTAATATCTAAAACAATAACATCTAAAACTTTATCGCTTTTAGGACCGCTAACAGTTTTCATTATTCCTTTTTCTGCAGGTCTTGGTATTACAAATTGTAACTTACCAATATTGTGTAAAGTTAAATATTGAAAATTTTGTAAAGAATCTTTAACGACTTTGCCTTTCTTTTGATCTGCCATTCTAAACCAATCTCCATCATCTTTAGAAATCATTTTTAGAGCGCCGTCTTTATTTGTAAAATTAATTGAAGCGTTATTATTATCGGCTTCAAAACCAACTAAAACACCATGAATATTTTGTAAAGTTCCTTTTTTAATCCAATGTTCGTGTCTACTACCTTCAGATGATTCAACGAAAAATAAATGTTCGGTTCCGTTTTCATCTTCAATTAATTTTTTTTCTGCCCACGGAATGTAATCAACCAATTCAAACTCAAAATTGATATCATTTTCATTGGTTTTAAAATTATCAGAATAAGACCAAGAATTAGATCCCCATGCAGAAAGCATAATTGGGGCATTAATTTCTGGTTTTTGTGAAATTCCGTCATCTACAATTGCATTTAAATATGTAGTTTCAGATAAAAATTTATTGGTAGTTTCACCTTCTTCAATTAACATAATACCTTCATAACCGTGATAACGAGTAATACCAGCACCGGCAATTATTAGTAAAAATGCTGCGTGAAACATTAATACTGGCCATTTTTCTTTTTTGTATAATCTGTATCTAAAAATATTACCAAAAAAATTAATAATAAAGAAAATCATTATAGCTTCGAACCACCAAGTATTGTAAACTAGAGCTTTAGAAGTTTGTGTGCCGTAATCGTTTTCTATAAAAGTGGCAATTGCCATTGCAGTGGCAAATAATATAAATAAAAATGCCATTAAACGTGTTGAGTATAGGAAATTGAATATTTTTTTCATCCTTTTGAAGTGCTTTTTAAAAGAGTTACAAATTTAAGCATAAAAGCACAAAAGAACTTCTAGATAGCGGTATATTTATGTATTAAAGTTTTAAAAAAATCATAATATTTATGTCAAAATATCATATCATACCAATTTCTATAAAAGATGAAGTTGAAACCGCTTTAAAATACTATCCGCAGTTAAAAAATATTCATATAGAATTTAAATTTAAAAAGAATATTAAAAAATCTACCATGCAAGCAAGACCAACTTTTGATAGTTTTTTTAAGTCTAAAGTAGATCGTAAATTTTTAATATTAATAAGCGAAAAATTTAAAATTTCCGATAAAGAATTTTCTACAAGAGATATTCCTACGGATGTTTTTATTGGTTGGATTGGTCATGAACTTGGGCATATTATGGATTATCAAGATAGAAGTAAATTGAACTTGATTTGGTTCGGAATTAAATATCTTTTTTCTGAAAATCATATTGTAGAAGCAGAAAGAGCTGCAGATAGTTTTGCGGTAAAGCATAAAATGGAATCGTATATTTTAAAAACAAAAGATTTTATTTTAAATAATGCCGATATTTCTGAAGTTTATAAAAAAAGAATTAAAAGATATTATTTGTCTCCAGAAGAAATTATGGTTCTTGTAGAGGAAAGGAATAACTTAAAAGTGGTCTAATTAAGGTTGCTTTTCGCTTAAATATTTCCAGTATCGCTTAGGCACATGTTGTATGTGAAGTTTCATATTTTTTCTTTCTGTAATATTGGTGCTTTTAAAATAGTTCTGCCAAAGTGTTTGAAACTCAAACTCTTCTTCAGAAAAAAAGTTTTTATCAGTTTTAGAAAAATCGAAATTTTTAGGAAATTCCATTTGCATTATTGTTACTTCTTCTAAATCGTAATATAATCCGTAATTTCTTTTAATATCATAAATAACCCACTTTTGGTCTGCATATCTACTTTTAAAGTGTTTAGAAATTAAAGGTAAAACGTTAAAATCTGGTTCTATGTTAGCAAAATAAATTGCGTCTTTTGTGAGTTTAAATCTAACAAAAGCTTCCATTCTATGTTTTTCTCTGCTTACGTTTTTAGCAATTTTTGATGTTTTTAAAACACTATCATTCGTAAAATCTGTATCTACTTTTTTATTACTTTTAAAAATATATGTGATGTAATCTAAGAGTATATTTTCTACACCTGCTTGCTCGCTTAAAAAAGCGTAATAAATTTTGGTAGTGCTAATTGTAGATGCTTTAGTTTTTAAACCTTTCCAAACTCTATCTGCTTTTTCTTTATTGGCAGTAATTTTTTCGTTTTCTGAAAATAAGGCGTTTTGTTGTACAAATTCATTCTGAATTTTAGCGTTTTTAAGTTTATATTCAAAAACGTAAAAAACACAGCATAAAAATCCATCAAAAGAGCCATCGTAAATTAGTGTTTTCTCTTGCATTTAAGAGAATAAATTTAATTGCGGACTTAGCATTTTGTCATATTTACTCTTAGAGTTCTTTAAGATTTTTGCTTTCAATTTCTCTGCCGTTAAATCTCGTCTTTCAAAAATATTACTATCGCAAACTAAGAAGTATTGCGCTCTGTTAAAAGCGATACCTATTTTTTTAAGATGATCCCAATTTAATCTTCTGTATTTTCTTGCCATTAAAATTTTAGCAACAGATTTCATACCAACTCCTGGTATTCTAGCTAACATCCTTTTGTCTGCAGTATTTACATCAACCGGAAATTCATGTAAATTTCTAAGTGCCCAACTTAATTTAGGATCGATATCTAAATCTAAATTTTGATGATTTAGATTTACAATTTCATTAGTTTGAAAACCGTAAAAACGAGTCAACCAATCCGATTGATACAATCGATTTTCTCTTAACATGGGTACTTCTGTACCAATTTTTGGCAATCGATTATCTAAACTTATAGGCACATAACCAGAGTAATAAACCCTTTTTAAGTTATAGTTTTTATAATAATGTTCTGCAGTTTTTAATATTTGAAAATCATTTTCGCCACTTGCACCAACAATCATTTGAGTACTTTGGCCAGCAGGCGCGTATTTAGGCGTACTTTTAATAATTTTCTTTTCGGTTTTATATTGTATGATTTCATTTTTAACTTTATTCATTGGTTTTATAAAATCATCAAAATTTTTATCTGGTGCTAATAACTTTAAACCAGATTTTGTAGGTATTTCTATATTTACGCTTAATCGATCGGCATATAAACCTGCTTCTCGCATCAACTCATCAGAAGCACCCGGAATTGATTTTAAATGAATGTACCCATTAAAATTTTCTTCTAAGCGTAGTTTTTTTGCAACGGCAACTAAACGTTCCATTGTATAATCTGCACTTTTAAAAATCCCGGAACTCAAAAATAAGCCTTCAATATAGTTTCTTCGGTAAAAATTTATAGTTAAATCAACTACTTCTTGTACTTTAAAGGCGGCACGTTTAACATCATTACTTTTGCGGGTTACGCAATAAGCACAATCAAAAATACAATGATTTGTGAGTAGTATTTTTAATAGCGAAACACATCTACCATCTTCTGTATACGAATGGCAAATTCCCATACCTGTCGCATCACCCAAACCTTTGTTAGTATTTGTTCTTTTACTTCCACTAGAAGAACACGAAACGTCGTATTTAGCGGCGTCAGCAAGTATTTTAAGTTTTTCTAGGGTTCTTGTAAAAGACATAAATTTATGATAATCAGTTTTTTGAGAGTTTTGTTTTTAAAATGAAAATAGCTTTGCAATTTACAAAATATTTTAGGGTTCTATAGCCGTAAATTTTAGATTTAACATAAAAAAAATCCAATTTATAAATCGGATTTTTCTTGTGTATTTTAGTTAAATGTTTTTAGATTATTTAATCTATCCAAATAGATTTTGTATTTACAAATTCCTTAATTCCGTAACTAGAGAGTTCTCTTCCGTAGCCACTATTTTTAATTCCTCCAAAAGGCATTCTAGGGTCAGAAGCCACAAGTTTATTAACAAAACTATTTCCGGCTTCTAATTGTAAAGCAATTTTTTCTCCTCTTTTAGAGTTTCCGGTTAAAACACCAGAACCTAAACCAAAGGTAGAATTGTTGGCTAATTCTATAGCTTCGTTTTCATCTTTAGCCTTAATAACAGAAGCAACAGGTCCAAAAAGTTCTTCATCAAAAGCTGTCATACCTGGTTTTAAGTCTGATAAAATTGTTGCCGGATAAAAGGCTCCAATTCTATCAGGAATTTTTCCTCCTAAAACTAATTTGCCACCTTGTTTTATTGTTTTTTCTACTTGTTCATGAATTTCGTCTCTCAAATCAATCCTTGCCATTGGTCCGAAATATACATCTTCATCTGTAGGATTACCAAGTTTTGCATCTTGCATTTTTTTTGTAAATAATTTTAAAAAATCATCATAAATACTCTCTAAAACTATAAAACGTTTTGCAGCAATACAGGTTTGCCCATTGTTTTGTAACCTACCATAGGTGGCTAAATCTGACGCCTTCTCTAAATCTGCATCATCTAAAATGATATAGGCATCACTACCACCTAATTCTAAAACGGTTTTCTTTAAATTTTCTCCAGCAATTTTGGCAACAGATCTACCTGCGGGTTCGCTACCAGTTAATGTAACTGCAACAATATTTTTATTTTCTATAATGGGTTTAATTAATTTTGATGTAACATTTAAATTGGTAAATGTTCCGTTAGGAAAACCAGCTTCTTTAAATGCATCTTCTAAAGCATATGCACAACCTTGTACGTTAGATGCGTGTTTTAAAACTGCAGTATTACCTGTCATTAAAGCAGGTGCAGCAAATCGAATTACTTGATAAAACGGAAAATTCCATGGCATAACAGCTAAAGTAACGCCTAGAGGTTGATAAGTAACATAACTTTTTTGAGCTTCTGTTTCTATAATTTTATCCGCTAATAATTCTTCAATATTATCTGCATAATATCTACAAACCAAAGCACATTTTTCAATTTCTTTTTTAGACTGAGAAATTATTTTTCCCATTTCTTCCGTAGCTAAATTTGCATATTCGTCTTTTTTCTTATCAAAAATATCTGCAAGTTTATGCATTAATTTAGAGCGTTCTTGGTAAGAAGTTTTTTTCCAATTTAAATAAGCTTCATTTGCCTTTTCAATTTTATACAAAGCTTCTTCTTTAGAATCTCTATTATATGTTTTTATTTCTTTTTCCGTTGCCGGATTTATAGTTGTAATAGTTTCCATAATTAATTATTTAAGATGGTTATTATTTACAAAACTTTCCCATTCTGCAAATTTAGACTCTTTCATAACACGTTCCATTTTAACTTGACCGCCTTTTTTCTTATTACTGTCATTCCAATCATAAAATTTTTCTACCGGAATAATGTTTACTTTTACTCCTTTTAAAGCTTTACTTCTAGCTACTTTATAATTTTTGTTAGCGTTTTTTAAATAATTATCTAATTCATTAACAATTTTAGAGTTTTCTTCTTTTAATTCAGTTCCTAAGTACCAAGAATGGTAAAATTCCCCATCTTCAAATCTTTTTGCGCAAATGGTATATTCAGTTATTTGAGTCGAAAACTTTTCTTCTAAATGTTGAATTGCATCATCCATTTTATTAACAGATAATTGAGAACCAACTGTGTTTAAAAAGAATTTTGTTCTACCCGTAATTTTAATCTCTGCTTTTTCTACATCTGTAAATTCGATTGTATCTCCAATTAAATATCTCCAAGCACCACTAACAGTGCTAATTATTAAAATATAATCTTGATTTAACACTACGTTTTCTAAACTAACCGATGGCGCATTTTGTTTTAAAGAACCATCTTCGTTTATATAATCTGGATTCATGGGTACAAATTCGAAATAAATACCATTTTCTGTATTTAATTGCATTGCATCTGTTTCTGGTCTGGTTTGTGTTGCAATATATCCTTCAGATGCTAAATATGTATCGATAACAGTTACCGGTTTTCCTAATAAAGCTTTAAAGCTTTTTTCATAAGGACCAAAAGCGACTCCTCCCGAAGTATAAACTTTTAGATTTGGCCATATTTCATGAATATTTTCTAAATTGTGATGTTCGATTACTTTTTGTAGCATCAATTCTATCCAAGCAGGTATACCACTTAAAGCACCAATATCCCAAGATTTGGCATTTTCTGCAATATGATTTACACGTTCATCCCAATCTTCAATTTTAGCAATTTCTTCTCCTGGTTTATAATATCCTTTAAACCAAAACGGAATGTTACTAGCGCTAATTCCGCTAATTTCTCCTTCTAAATGATCATCCTTTTCAGCTAAATCCGTAGAACTTCCCAACATCATAATATCTTTTTCGAAAAAATCTGCTGGTAACTCGAAGTTGTTAAGAGCAGTAACTTGTTTTATTCCAGAACTTCTAATGGCAGAAATCATATCATCGGTAACAGGAATTTTTTTGCTTGTTTTACCCGTTGTACCAGAACTTAATGCAAAATAAGAGGGAGAACCAGTCCAAGTTACATCTTCTTCGCCTTCATGAATTTTATACCACCAATTTTTATGTAAAGAATTGTAATCGAAATAAGGAACTTCTTTACGAAATGCTTCTTGAATATTTTCTGAATTTAAAATTTCTTCAAAATTATAATGCTTTCCAAATTGTGTTTTTTTAGCAGTTTCTAATAATTTATTTAAAATTTCTTTCTGATTTTCGATGTGGTTTACTTCTGAAGAAAGTGTATCAGTTAAACTGATAATTCCTTTAATAATATTTCCTAAAATAGCCATGATTGATTTGTTTTACACAAATTTAATTGATTGTAAGCTGTAAAGTTGTCGTTAATCAATTTAAAATTAACTCTATCAAGAAAAAATATAGATTATTTATTTGAGTTAATTTTTATATGGATTACGATATTTAGAATTTGACAATGTTTGTAATTTAGTGGAAACTAAAAAATGTATATTATGAACAACGAAGGAACAAATGAATTAGATTTCATTAAAAAATACGAAAACGAAGGTTATACAAATAGTTACAGAGTAGACGGAAATATGTTGATTGAAAACGGATCTGACATGAGGTTTACACCAAACGGAGTTAAGGTTGTGGCTAAACACAGATATGAAGGTTATAGTAATCCGTCTGATATGTCTATACTATATGTAATTGAAACGAAAGACGATACTAAAGGAACAATTTTGGTTCCGTATGGTAATACTAACGAAACAGAGACTTTAGAGTTTTTTAATAAAATTCCTGATGAAAATTTTTCTGAATCAGAAAATATTATGTTTAAAAAATAAATAGAATTAAAAAAAGCAACTTTAAAAAGTTGCTTTTTTTTGTTATTCAGAAATACTATCTATTAATATGGTTAACATATCTATTGCTGCTTGTGCAATTTTAGTTCCTGGGCCAAAAACACCAACAGCGCCTGCATCAAATAAATATTGATAATCTTGCGCAGGAATAACACCACCTACAATTACCATAATATCTTCTCTTTCATATGCTTTTAATTCGGCAATTACTTGCGGAACCAAGGTTTTGTGGCCTGCAGCCAAAGAAGATATCCCTAAAATATGCACATCATTTTCTACCGCTTGTTTGGTTGCTTCTTTTGGTGTTTGAAATAAAGGACCAATATCTACATCAAAACCTAAATCGGCATAACCTGTAGCAACAACCTTTGCGCCTCTATCGTGGCCATCTTGCCCCAATTTAGCAATCATTATTCTAGGTCTTCTACCTTCTAGTTCGGCAAATTTATCTGCTAATTCTTTAGCTTCTTTAAATATTTTGTCTTCTTTAATTTCTTTACTATACACACCAGAAATTGTTTTGTGAACAGCTTTATGTCTTCCGAATTCTACTTCTAAAGCGTCAGATATTTCACCTAAAGTTGCTCTGTTTTTAGCAGCTTTAACAGCTAAATCTAATAAGTTTTCTTTACCGGATTTTGCAGCGTTCGTTAAATCAGAAAGTGAAGATTTTACAGCATCATTATTTCTGTCTGTTTTTAATTTATTTAAACGCGCTATTTGAGAGTTACGAACAGCTTCATTATCTACTTCTAAAATATGTAGTGGGTCTTCTTGTGCTAATTTATATTTATTAACACCAACAATTACATCTTGTCCGCTATCAATTTTTGCTTGTTTTTTTGCTGCAGCTTCCTCAATTCTCATTTTTGGAATCCCTTTTTCAATAGCTTTTGTCATTCCGCCTAATTCTTCTACTTCTTGTATAAGTGCCCAAGCTTTATTCGCTATTTCTTCGGTTAACTCTTCTACATAATAACTACCTGCCCAGGGATCTACCGTTTTTGTTATATGAGTTTCTTGCTGAAGGTAAATTTGAGTGTTTCTAGCAATTCTTGCAGAAAAATCTGTTGGTAAAGCAATGGCTTCATCCAAAGCATTTGTGTGTAAACTTTGCGTGCCGCCAAATGCTGCAGCCATAGCTTCTATGGTAGTTCTTGCAACATTATTAAAAGGATCTTGTTCTGTTAAAGACCAGCCACTAGTTTGGCAATGTGTTCTTAAGGCTAAAGATTTTGGGTTTTTAGGGTTGAATTGTTTTACAATTTTTGCCCATAACATTCTTGCTGCTCTTAATTTTGCTATCTCTGTAAAGTGATCCATACCAATAGCCCAAAAGAAAGATAATCTTGGTGCAAACAAATCAATATCCATACCCGCATCAATTCCTTTTCTAATATATTCTAAACCGTCTGCTAATGTATAAGCCAATTCAATTTCTGCAGTGGCACCAGCTTCTTGCATATGATAAC
>JAHDHO010000061.1:0-3177 GCA_020631275.1 Polaribacter sp.
TTTTACTATTTATAAGGTTTAATTCCTTAACTTTAAAGTTGATTAAAGAGAAAGATGAAAAAATTATTGTTGCTTAAATTTATAGCAACATTGATAGATAAGTTTAAAAAATTAAAAAATAAATAATGGATTTACCAAAGTTTTTACTTGCAGATAATAGCAATGCGCCAGAAGATATATTTGTGTTACACACAGAATTCCCACGTTTTATAATTAACTTAAAAGATGATGAAATTGAGTGGTTCGAAGATTTAACAGGAGAAAATGAAGAAGATATTGCTACAGAATTAGCCGATTTAATGGATAAAGCGGGTATATTTTATGATGAAGAAATGAAGCAATACGAGTAAAATATTATATTTCAAAATAAAAAAAGCCTTATAATGAAAATTATGAGGCTTTTTAATATTATTAATTTCTTACGTATTATTCAGTTGGTTTAGGAACTGTAATACCTAGTTTTTTTATGACTAAATCGGTAATATCAAATTTCGGATCTAAATAAGCAAATTGATTACCGGTTGTTGTTAAAATTTGAGTGTATCCATTTGCCTTTGATACTTCTGCAATAGCATTAGAAAGTTTCTTGTATAATGGTCGCATTAATTCATCTCTTTTTAAGCCCATTAAAGTGTTACCGTTTTTTTGATATTGGTTAATGTCTTGCTCTAAAGAAGCCAATTCTTTTTGAACAGTTTTCTTCTCTAAATCGCCCATTTCTTTTTCTTTAGCTTGATAATCTTTTAACCTCGCTCTAAAATCTTCTACTTTAACAGCAAAAGAAGAGTCTAGTTTAGCACCATATTTTTGAGCCATTTTTAAAATAACTTTATTTTCTGGCATCAGGCTAATAATGTAATCGCTATCGATTGTACCAACTTTTGTTTGGGCAAAAGAAATTGTGCTTATAAAAGCAATAAACAATAATGTAATTTTTAACTTCATAATTTAATTTTAGGAATACAAATGTATAAAAGATTATTATTTATCTAAGTGTAAGAGTTTTAAATAAAACTTAAATTATTTATTTAAAAAACTGTCTAATTTTTTTAAATCTTCTTTGTTATTAATATTTATTTTGGCATCTGTAATTAACAATTCTATTTCAGAAGAAAGTATTGTTTTGTAAGATTTAATGCTAGTTTTGTTTTTTGTTCTTAATAAAGTAATAAGTAATTTTTTAACTATAATTATATCATGAGAACAATATGTTCTTAAAGGAGCCATAATATTGTAAATTAAATCTTTAAAATTTAAAGTATTAATTATTACTGCATCTTTATCATTTTTCCTTTTAATTTCTAAATTGGTAAGTTGGGCTCTAAGTGAAAGTAATTCTGATAAATAATCGATAGCATTTATTGCTGTACCAGGATCGTTAATTCCTGGAGACATTGATTTTACCGCAACTTCTGTAATTTGTTTGAATGCCAAAAGATAATTATTATCAATTAACTCGCCTTTAGAAAATTCGAAATTATCATATATCTTTTCTAAAATTTCTTTATTTAATTCGATGTTGGCTTTAAATAATATATCTTCTTCTGCACAATAAGAGCCTTGGTTAGATAAAATTTCAAGTTCAAATTTATTTTCACACGCCATATCAACCAAAATATCTGTTGAAACAGTTTTAAAATAACCTGATTTTTTTGTCTTATATTCTATCCAGTTTTTTGTATCTATTTGACTTTCAATTTCTTTTTCAATTTCGATTAACTTTTTTAAACTTTTTTCAGCCTTTCTAAAAATTTTAAGCAAAATATTGTTTATCTGAATTTCTTGTGAAATCGAATGGATAAAATAGATAAAAGCGCCAAGAGAGTTTATCATAAATACAATAGATAGTATTACCGAAAAGCCAGGTAACTGATAATCTTTACCATTTGGTTCTATAAAAACTAGAATTAAAATACAGTAAATAATGGTAAATAAGTAGCAACCCAAAACAATTTGATGCCTTCTGTTAGAAATTAGACCAGGTAATAATCTCGGAGAAAAATTACTAGACGCTTGGTTAAGTAATATCATCACCATAGAAAAGCTAAAAACCATTATTGATGTTAAACCTGCAATAAAAGTAGAAAGAATGGTTCTTGCAGTATCTTCATCATTAACTACTAATTCTGGTAAAATTTTTTGAAAATAATCAGAAATTCCAAGATTTTCTAAAAACATCATTAAATAAGCAAAAAGAACACCGCCCAATGCAATAATAGAAGGGTAGAAGGCTATTTTATTTTTTAAATTATAAATCTTATTTAAAAATGTAAAAATCTTATCTTTCATTTAAATTTTTGAATCAATTTTATTTTTAATAACACTAAGTTCTGTTAAATAATCAAACCACATGGTTTCGGTATCTCTTTTAAACCATGTTAGTTGCCTTTTTGCAAACCTTCTGGTGTTTTTCTTAATTTCTGATATTGCAAAATCTTTGGTGAAATTTCCTTCAAAATAATTAAAAAGTTCTCTGTAACCAACTGTTTGTAAAGCGTTTAAATATTTAAACTCAAATAGTTTTTTGGCTTCTTCAATTAAACCATTTTTTATCATAAGGTCTACTCTTAAATTAATTCTATTATAAATTAATTCTCTTTCTGCATTTAAACCTATTTTAATAATATTAAAATTTCTAGGTTTTTTGGGTTTATTTTTAAAAGTAGAATAAGGTGTTCCTGTTCCAATACAAATTTCTAAAGCTCTCATTATTCTATGCGGATTTTCAATTTCAATAGAATTATAAGTAGCAATATCTAATTCTTTTAATTGTTTTTGTAAAACCTCAATTCCTTCAGATTCTAATTGTAAAGTTAATTTTTCTCTAATTTTAGCATCTACTTCCGGAAAATAATCCAATCCTTTTAATACAGCATCTACGTACAAACCGCTACCACCAACCATTATTTGTACAGAATTTTCTTCAAACAAATGTTCTAATTTTTGTAAAGCATCTCTTTCGAATTCACCAACATTATAAGTGTCAAAAATACTTCTATCTTGTATAAAATAATGTTGTGCTGCCGCTAATTCTTCTGGTTCTGGTACAGCAGTACCAATGGTCATTTCTTTATAAAATTGTCTGGAATCGCAAGAAATTATACTAGCGTTATATGCTTTAGCAAGTTTAATACTTAAAGCAGTTTTACCAATTGCGGTAGGACCAACAATTGTTAT
>JAHDHO010000061.1:3277-10994 GCA_020631275.1 Polaribacter sp.
CAAGTTTAATACTTAAAGCAGTTTTACCAATTGCGGTAGGACCAACAATTGTTATCAAAGTATTTTTGAATGTATTCATCTAATTTAAAATGCTACCGCAATTGTAACAAAATGTTGCGTTTTTTTTATGCTTTTCTTTTAAACATGTAGGACAAGATTGTGTGTTTGTGTCTATTTCTTCATCTGTTTTTGTCATTTCAGAACTAACAATTCCGGTTGGTATTGCAATAATAGAATATCCTAGAATCATAATTACACTTGCAATTAATTGCCCTAATGGTGTTTGTGGTGCAATATCTCCAAAACCTACTGTAGTTAAAGTTACAATTGCCCAATATATACTTTTAGGAATGTTTGTAAATCCATTTTCGGCACCTTCTATCATATACATAACTGTTCCTAAAATTATACAAACAATTAATACGAAAAATAAAAAGACTGCAATTTTTGCTCTACTAGATTTTAATGCTAATAATAATTTGTTTGAAGCGCCAATGTATCTTGCTAATTTTAAAATTCTAAAAACTCTTAGCAATCTTAAAGCTCTTAAAGCTACTAGACTTTGCGAACCTATCAATATATAAGATAAGTATTTAGGTATTGTAGATAACAAATCAATAATCCCATAAAAGCTAAAAATGTATTTTAAAGGCTTTCTTATGGATATAATTCTAATGATATATTCTATAGTAAAGAAAATTGTAATAATCCATTCGCCAATGTTTAAAAAATAATGATATTCATTATCGAAACTCTCTATACTTTCTAACATTACCAATAAAATACTAGCAATTATAGCAATAAGTAATACAACGTCAAAAAGCTTTCCTTCTTTTGTGTCTGCTTCATAAATAATTTCATGAAGTTTTTCTTTCCAAGAAGATTTTTTTTCGTTTTCGTTCAAAATAATTATAATTTTCTAATACAATACTACGATTATTTACCATGTTTAAAAAATTTTTACAACTATTTTTAGCAGTGTTTATAAGGGGTTAGAAAAAAATATGAAAAAAAGTTGCAAATAAAAAAACCGCATGGCTTGTTACTTCGTAAGTAGTGTGAGATTCAATTAAATATTAACTAAAAACTCACACAATGAAAAAAAGTAAAATTTTAATAGGAACCGTAATTGTTGCAATTATTGGTTTAATTACAGTAGCGGCAGATCATATCGATGCGCCTGCTGCCCAAGGAACGTCTGCAGATATTACAGACTTTTATGCTTTTCAAGGAGAAAACACAAACAATTTAGTATTCGTAGCAAATGTGCAAGGGCTTTTAAGTCCTTCAGCAACTTCAACGACATCTTTTGACGAAAATGTTTTGGTAGAATTTAATATTGATACAGATGGCGATGCTGTAGAAGATTTAGTAATTCAGGCAATTCCTAGAGATGGTAAAATGTATTTCTTTGGTCCTGTAGCACCTTCTTCTACCGGATTAACTAGTGATATTGCTACTATGTCTCCTGTAAAAGGAGAAGTAGATATTACGGCCTATGGTTCATCAGCAATTATTGCAGAAAATAGTTCAGGAATGAAAATGTTTGCAGGTCCAAGAGATGATCCTTTCTTTATGGATTTTGCCAGATATGGAGAAGTTGTTGGCGGAACTGCACCAGGTTTTAATAATCCAGGAGCAGATACTTTTGCAGGTTCAAATGTACTTTCTATAGTTGTAGAAGTTCCTAAAAGTATGGTTGGTACTTCTGGTACAATAAATACTTGGGTAGAAGCTAAAGTAAAACAATAATTAACAAACCTTAAAAAACGAATATCATGAAAATTAATTTTATAAAATATACAGCAGCTTTATTAATGTTTTCTTTAGTGTTAGTAAGTTGTAGTAATAACGATAATGATACAGTTGCAGTAATTGAAACAGATTTTTCTGGAACATTTATGCAAAAAGACCAAATGGGTAGACCAGCAGTAAATACTGTTTTTGTTTCAACTGATAAAAAAGATGAATTTAATAATACAATTCCGTCAGAACAAAATGCAAAGTTTCAATCTATGTTTGAAGCAAATTTAAAAGGCTTAAGTCCTGCGTATGCAAATGATGGAGACACAAATGCTTTAGGTTTAGATGCAGCAGCTTTTACAGGTTTATTAGCAACAGATGTTTTAAATGTTTCTTTAGACGGTACAACTACTTTTTATGACGGTACAAATGTTTTAACAGGTAGAGCTTTAGCAGACGATGTAATTACTGTTGAATTATTATTGATTTTTGGTGGAGAGGATTTTATGGAAAATCCAACTTTATCAAATGATAATGTAGATGCAAATGACAAAGACTTTTTAACAAGTTTTCCATATTTAGCTTCTCCTTGGTAGTAGAAGTTTATAGAAATGACACATGTTTAAGGGAGCATGTGTCATTCTTTAAAAAAAATAATTCTCTAATATTTTAATGTGTTATTCCAATGATTCATTAAATATTTTTAACTAACATAAAATACAAACAATGAAATATATCCAACTAATTTTATTATTTGTAACTTTTTCAATCGCAACGAGTTGCAATAATTCAACAGACAAACAAATAACAAATACTAAAGATTATAATGCCTACTTAGAAGCTACAGAAAATAATTCTTTAGAAAACATACTATCAGATTCTAATTTTTGGTCTCAAAAGTTAGAAAAAACTCCAGATCAATATCCTTATTACGTAAAATTGGCATCAGCAAATAATGCAATGTTTAAGTTAACAGGCGAGATTGAATCTTTAAAAAGTGCAGAAAAAAATTTAAGTATAGCTAATGAAAAAACATTTTATAATAACGCTGGTTATTTAAGAAGTTTAGCAAGAAATTATATTTCTCAACACAGATTTAAGGAAGCGTTGCTTTTATTAAAAAAAGCAGAAAAAAACGGGGAAAAGCTTCAACAAACTCAGTTTATGCTGATTGATGTTAATCTAGAGTTGGGTAACCTTAAAGAAACAGAAAACTACTTATCTAAAGTTAAAAATTTTAAAAGTTTCGATTACTTAATAAGACTTTCTAAATACAACGATCATCTTGGTAATTTAGATAAGGCAATAGCATATTTAGAAGCTTCTTTAGAGATTGCAAAATCTTCGAATAATAAAACTTTAATTCAGTGGAATTATACAAACCTAGCAGATTATTATGGTCATGCAGGTAGAATAAAAGACTCTTATAATGCATATTTAAAAGCTTTAGAATTAAACCCTAAAGATAGTTACGCAAAAAAAGGAATTGCATGGATTGTTTATTCTTATGAGCGTAATCCTAAAGAAGCTTTAAGAATTTTAGAAACAGTAACTCAAGAAAACAAATCCCCAGATTACCACTTATTAAAAGCAGAAATTTTAGATTTTATGGAAAATTCAGTAGAAAAAAACCGACAAATTGAAAAGTACATCACCCAAGTATCAAACTCTAATTACGGTGTTATGTACAATAAATATGATGTTTTATTGTACGCAGAAAATAAAGATCAAAAATCGAAAGCTTTAAATATTGCTGCTCAAGAAGTATCAGAAAGACCTACCGCTCAATCTTACGATTTACTAGCGTGGTCTTACTTTAAAAACGGACAAATAGAAAAGGCTTTAGAAATTACAGAAAAGTTTGTTTTAAATAAAACTTACGAGCCAGAAGCACTATTACATGCCGCTTATATTTTAAAAGCAAATGGTAAATTGCAGGAAGCTATCATGTTAAAAGAAGAATTGGTAGAAAGTATCTATGAATTGGGACCTTTAGCAGAAAAAGATATTTTAAATATATAAGTTTGCAAAAAAATATAAAAATGAGAAATTTACTATTCGTATTTATTTTTCTTGCAACTTGTCTACATACAAATGCTCAAGAATTAAAAGGGAAAATTATAGACACTTATAATAATCCTATAGAAAATGCATATGTGTTTAATGTTAGCTCTAATGCGCATACACATTCAGATTTAAACGGAAATTTTAAAGTATTAAATACCAATATTGGTGATACAATTCAGATAGGAATTTTAGGATTTCAGAAACAAGAAGTTGTTTTAAATGCCCAAAATTTTAATGATTTTAGAGTTGTATTAAAAACTAAAATATTTCAATTAGAAGAGTTGGTTTTAAGAAAAGAAATTAATGCTTTACAAACAATCTCAAAAATAGATTTAGAAGTAAATCCTGTTAACAATTCACAAGAAATTTTAAGAAAAGTACCAGGTTTAATCATTGGTCAACATGCCGGTGGCGGAAAAGCAGAACAAATATTTTTACGTGGTTTTGATATTGATCATGGTACAGATATTACGCTTTCTGTAGATGGTATGCCAATAAATATGGTTTCGCATGCACATGGCCAAGGTTATAGTGATTTACACTTTGTAATACCAGAAACAATTCAGAAAATAGATTTTGGTAAAGGTCCTTATTATGCAAAACAAGGTTATTTTAACACTGCAGGTTATGTTAATTTTTCGACTAAGAATAGTATACAAAATAGTATGGTTTCTTTAGAAGTAGGGCAGTTTAACTCGCAACGTTTTTTAGGAATGTTTGATCTTTTAGAAGGCAGTAAAAGAGATGATGCATATGTTGCTGTAGAATACATTGCTACGGATGGTCCGTTCGAATCTCCGCAGAATTTTAGCAGATTAAATTTATTTGGTAAATACAATACATTTTTAAACGGTAAAGACAGAGTTAGCGTAACCGCTTCTCATTTTACAAGTACTTGGGATGCATCTGGTCAAATACCAGAAAGAGAAGTTAACAATGGTAATATTACTCGTTTTGGTGCAATAGATGATACCGAAGGCGGTACAACATCTAGAACAAATTTTAATGTTGAGTTAAATAAGACATTATCAGAAGAATCTATTTTAAAATCGAACGTTTTCTATTCTAAATATAATTTTGAGCTATTTTCTAATTTTACGTTCTTTTTAGAAGATCCTGTAAACGGAGATCAGATTAGACAATTTGAAAATAGAGATATTTTTGGTGCAAATGCACAAATAATTTCTAATAAATTATTTGGAGACGTTGAGGCAAAATTTACAAAAGGTGCAGGTTTACGTTATGATATTATTAACGATATAGAATTATCTCATACAAAAAATAGACAAGAAGTTATCGATAGAATTCAATTGGGTGATGTAAGACAAACAAATATGTATGCATTTTTTAATTCAGAATTTGAAATAGGGAAATTTAAAATTTCTCCAGCCGTTCGATTAGATTATTTTAAATTTATTTATAACGATGCTTTAAAAACGAATTATAATACGTTAACAAAAAACAAAGCAATCGTTACACCAAAATTGAATTTCTTGTATTCTCAAAATGATAATTTACAATGGTTTTTAAAATCGGGTATTGGGTTTCATAGTAATGATACAAGAGTTGTTTTACAACAAAATGCCGACAAAGTTTTACCAAAAGCTTACGGCTTAGACTTTGGTAATATTTGGAAGCCAACAAAAAACATGGTAATTAATACCGCTGTTTGGTATTTATTATCAGAAGAAGAATTTGTATACGTTGGTGATGCCGGTATTGTAGAACCATCAGGAGAGTCTGAGCGTTATGGTTTAGATTTAGGAGTAAGATATCAATTTACAGATTGGTTATATTTTAATACAGATGTAACTTTTACTAAAGCAAGAAGTTTAGAAAATATATCAGGAGAAGATTACATTCCTTTAGCGCCAGATTTTACCGCGGTAGGTGGATTATCTGTTAATAATTTAGGTAATTTTTCTGGAGGATTTCAATATAGATATATCGATGATAGACCAGCAACAGAAGATAATTCTATTGTTGCAGAAGGTTATTTTGTTGCAGATTTTAATGTAAACTACAAGATGAAAGATATAACATTAGGTTTGGCAATCGAAAATATTTTTGATGTAGCATGGAATGAAACTCAATTTGCTACAGAATCTAGATTACAAAATGAACAAAATTCTGTTGAAGAAATTCATTTTACACCTGGTACACCATTTTTTGCAAAAGCAAGTATTACGTATACTTTCTAAAAAATGATGTTAAGATTTTGACCATGTTTGTTTTGGTTGATTTTAGTTGGATAAATGCCTGTTGCTTTTATAGTAGCAGGCATTTTAAATTACAAATCATTATTCAATTCTTTTTGCTTGTGTTGTAAAAGACAATCCTTGTTGCCCCATTGTAGAAGTCATGATGCCTTCAAAAAGTGGTTCAGAACTATTTTTAGGTAATTTCCATTCAAATAAAAAATTAGAACCTGTACCACCAGTTACATCTATTTCATCAATAATAATTTCGGTAGTTTCCATTGGCGCTAAATAAATAGGATAATCAAAATAAGTTCTTATCGTTTTGCCATGTGTATCATAATATTTAGCACTTAAAATATATATCGAATCTTTATCGCTTGTATTTCTTAAACTTACCATTGCAGTTAAATTATGCTTTTTGTGCTGAGATAAACTATAGATTTGAGAATAAATAGATAAATAAGATTTACCATATTCTAGTGAGTCTTTAATAGAAATGTTGATTGCTCTCTTTGTCCAGTTTTCTGGATTTATAGAGCTCAATTCTTTTTTTTGAGTACAACTTGTTAAAGATAAAATCAGTGTAAAGAATATGTAGTATTTGTTCATAATAATGAGCTTTATAAGTTCAATAATTTTTTTGCGGCATTAAAAGGTGTAGTAATACCATTTTCTAAATTATTAATTTCGTTTTGTAAGGCATATTTAACTTCTGGTTTATTATAAAAATTTGCTTTTAATTGCTGATCGATAGTAGATAACAACCAATATTTATTTTGTTCATTTCTTTTTTTAGAGAAATACTTATTATCTTTTGTTAAAGAAATATATTCTAAAATCATTTGATTAATTTCATCGATTCCTTTATTATGTAGTGCACTTGCAGTTAAAACTTTTGGTTGCCATGTACTTTCTTTTAAAGGATATAGATGCAAAGCTCTATTAAATTCTACTTTCGCAATTTTTGTATTTCTTTCATTTTCTCCGTCTGCTTTATTGATAACGATAGCATCTGCCATTTCGATAATTCCTCTTTTTATACCTTGTAATTCATCTCCGGCACCAGCTAATTTCAGTAATAAAAAGAAATCTACCATAGAATGTACAACAGTTTCCGATTGCCCAACACCAACAGTTTCTATAATAATTGTATCATAACCAGCCGCTTCACATAAAATAATGCTTTCTCTAGTTTTTTGAGCAACACCGCCTAAAGATGTGCCTGAAGGTGATGGCCTAATAAAAGCATTTTTATCTGTAACAAGTTGTTCCATTCTTGTTTTATCGCCTAAAATTGAGCCTTTATTTACAGAACTACTTGGGTCTACTGCCAAAACAGCAACTTTGTTTCCTTTAGAAGTAAGGTATTTACCGTAAGACTCTATAAATGTACTTTTACCAACACCAGGAACACCAGTTATACCAATTCTTATAGATTTATTAGCATGCGGCAAACATTTTTCTAAGATTTGGTTTGCCTTTTCTTGATGTTTAGAATTAGTACTTTCAACCAGTGTAATTGCTTTACTTAAAAAAGTAATATTTCCTTCTAAAATTTTAGCAACAAACTCACTAACAGAATTTTGTTTTGCTCTATTTAGCTTAATTTTTTCAGCAGAAGATTTACTAGTAGTTTCTGGAGGAGAAATACCATCTTTTTCATGTAAAGCAGAAGAATTTTTATTCATTGTTTAAGATAATATGTA
>JAHDHO010000061.1:11004-15305 GCA_020631275.1 Polaribacter sp.
TTTTTTCTCTATTTAGCTTAATTTTTTGAAGATTTAATAGTAGTTTCTAGAAATACAATCTTTTTCATGTAAAGCAGAAGAATTTTTATTCATTGTTTAAGATAATATGTAAATTTAAAGATAATTAATTACAAATTTTGCAACACTTTAAAAAATGTATCGTCTTTAGAGTAAGAAAGTAGTAATGACATCAACCAAACAATTACATCAACCCATAATTAATAAATGCAAAAACAATTGTGCAAAGTCACAAATGCAGTTGTATAATTTATATTGCAACGCCATGTTTATGGTGGCAAATAGATATGTTAAAGATAGATTTTTAGCAGAAGATGTAATGCAAGACGCTTTTATTAAGGCTTTTAAAAATATTAATAATTATAAAAATGAAGTAGCTTTTGGCGCTTGGTTAAAAAGGATTGTAATTAATCAAAGTATAGATTTATTAAAGAAAAATAAATTAGAATTAATTGCCATTAATGATGATGTTATTACCAAGGTTCAAGAAGAAGATTGGCACGTAGAAGATTCTATTTCGGTAGACGAAATTGTTGATAATATTAACGAATTAAAAGAAAAGTATAGACTGGTTTTAACGCTTTATTTATTAGAAGGTTACGATCATCAAGAAATTTCTGAAATATTAAATATTACTGAAAACACTTCTAGAACGCAATTGTTAAGAGGAAAAAAAGTATTAAAAGAAAAACTAAAAAACACGATGTATGCCGCAAGATATTAGAGATTCTATAAAGAAATATAAAGAAGAAAAGATTGCATTATCTGCAAATCATACTAATAAATTTGAAGCTTTATTAGAAAAAGAATTACACGGTAAAAAGAAAACTAAAATTAATTATAAATGGCTAAGTATTGCTGCAACAATAGCTTTATTAATTAGTATCTGTGTTCAATTTTATCCATCAAAACCTATAAATAAAATAGAAACAGATACAAAAGAAATAAGTTTGGGTAGTATTTCTCCAGAATTTGAAACCATAGAAAAATATTACAAAAGCAGTATTAATTTAGAAATTAGTCAATTAGAATTAACAGAAGAAAATAAAGAGGTTATAGATGATTATTTATCTAAAATATCCGAATTAACAAAAGAATACAAATTATTAACCCAAGAGCTCAATACAAAAGGGGTTAATGATGTTACTATAAATGCATTAATAAGTAATTTGAAATTACGATTACAGCTGTTACAACGCTTGAAAAAGCAATTAAAACAACTTAAAAATTTAAACAAAACACAAAATGAAAATCAAATTATATAATACATTCAGTTTTTTAGTTGCATTTCTATTACTTGGTAATATTTATGCGCAAAAATTCGATAAAAAATATAAAGAAACTTTTACCGTAAATAAAGATGTGCAATTAGATATTAATGCGTCTAATTCTATTATAAACGTAACAACCTGGAATAAAAATGAAGTTTCTGTAACTGCTACCATAGAAGTAGAAGGGATTTCTAAAGAAAAAGCAGAAGAATACTTTAAAAAATGGAATTTTGAAGCGCTAGGAAACAAGAAAAAAGTAAGTGTTGTTTCTAGTTCGGGCAAATCTATGGGACTAAATAATATTGTGTTTTTTGAAAATATGGATTTTGATATCAATATACCAGAAATTAATATTGCTGATATTAATATACCAGAAATTGAAGATATAGAAATTCCAGAAATGGATTTCGATTTTGATTTTGACTTTGATTCTTTAGAAGATATTGAAAAGAAAATGATTAAAGAAAATAAATACACTTTCGAATATCATAATGATAATGAACATATTATTATTAAATCTAAAAAAGAATGGGACGAATTCAAAAAAACAAAACGATTTAAAGAAATCGAAGAAGAACTTAATAATTCTGGAAAAAGAATTAGAGCTGAATTAAGAAATTCTAAAAATCATTTAAAAAACATCGATAAGCAAAAGCTAAAAGAAGCTTTAAATGAGGCGAAATTGCAAATTAAAAATATTGATAAAGAGCAGATTAAGAAAGGTTTGTTAAAAGCACAAGAAAGTTTAAAAAACATGAATTTTAATTTCAATTTTAATGCGGATGAAAAAGAAATAAAAGGTAAAAATGTAAAAATTAAGAAAACGATAGAAATTAAAGTGCCAAAAGCGGCTACTTTTAAACTAAATACTCGCCACTGTAAAGTAGATTTACCAAATTCGGTTGCTTCTGGTAGCTTAAAATATGGCACTTTCAATGCAAATAATTTAATAGGAGGTAAGCTAAATATTGATTCTTCACCAGTAAATATAAACAGTTTAAACGCTTGTACTTTGTTTCTGAATAATGTAACCGATGCAAAAATAGCATCGGTTACAAATACTAATATTTTTAATAATTTTTCGAAATTAGAAATCGATAAAATCAATAAAAATGTAGCAGTAACAGATAAGTTTGGCGAAATTACTATTAAAGGTTTTGATGTAAATTTTGAAGAGTTTGTTTTAGATTTAAGTAACTCAGAAGCAGTTTTAAACTTTGGTAATGTACACTCTAAATACAAATACCAAGTAAATAAAGTAAATTTGCAAAATGAAAGAGTAAAATACTTTAAAAATGATGCAACAACTAAAAATGTATTAAAAATAAACGGGCAATTTAGTTCTATTACAATCAAGTAAAATTATTTTACGCACAATTAGGTAAACTTCACTCAAATTCCATTTCTCTATTCTTAATAAAGTGCCTATCTTTATCCCCTGTAATTAGTCACTTTTTTTAATGGAACTCTACAAAGAAAATCAATTGAAAGTATACAATTCTCTTACCAAAAAGAAAGAGGATTTTAAATCGATAACAGAAGGATACGTAGGCATGTACGTTTGTGGGCCAACTGTATATAGCAATGCCCATTTAGGTAACGTAAGAACATTTATGTTTTTTGATGTGGTGTATAGATATTTATTGCACTTAGGTTATAAAGTCCGTTATGTGCGTAACATAACCGATGCAGGTCATTTAGAAAATGATGCAGACGAAGGTGAAGATAAAATTGCTGTAAAAGCACGTTTAGAACAAATAGAACCTATGGAAGTTGTACAACGTTACACGGTAGATTTTCATGATGTTTTAAAAAATTACAACTTTTTACCTCCAAGTATAGAGCCAACTGCAACAGGGCATATTGTAGAGCAAATAGAAATGATTAAAGAAATCATAGAAAAAGGATTTGCATACGAGGTAAATGGTTCTGTGTATTTTGATGTACATGAATACAATAAAAAAGAAAATTACGGAATCTTATCTGGTAGAAAAGTAGAAGACTTATTAAATAATACAAGAACTTTAGACGGACAATCAGACAAGAAAAATCCACAAGATTTTGCACTTTGGAAAAAAGCAGATGAAAAACATATTATGCGTTGGCCTTCTCCTTGGTCGGATGGTTTTCCTGGTTGGCATTTAGAATGCTCTGTAATGAGTACTAAATATTTGGGAGAAAATTTTGACATTCATGGTGGCGGAATGGATTTAAAATTCCCGCATCACGAATGCGAAATTGCACAATCTCAAACATGTAGTGGTGTAACCCCAGTTAATTATTGGATGCACACAAATATGCTTTTATTAAATAGCCAAAGAATGTCTAAATCTACAGGTAATTTTATTCTTCCAAATGAAATTTTATCAGGAGAAAACGATATTCTACCAAAAGCATTTTCTGCAAGTGTTGTTCGATTCTTTAACATGCAAGCCAATTACAGAAGTATTTTAGATTTCTCTGGCGATGCTTTAGAAGCCTCAGAAAAAGGGCACGCTAAATTAATGGAAGCAGTTACTTTTTTAGAAAAAATTGAAGCTAAAAATGAATCGACTTTTAATGTTGAAGCTTGGAAAAAAGATTGTTACGCAGCTATGAATGATGATTTTAATACACCAATTTTAATTTCTCATTTATTTGAAGCTGTAAAACTAATCAATCAAATTAAAGAAAGCAATGCAAGTTTAACTGCAGATGATTTAGAAGAATTTAAAAATACATTAAATGCATTTGTTTTTGATGTTTTAGGATTGATGAATGAAAATTCACAAGACAGTTCAGAAAAAATTAATGGCGTTGTTGAGTTGCTTATAAAATTAAGAAAAGAAGCAAGAGAAAATAAAGATTGGGCGTTGTCAGACCAAATTAGAGATGAATTAATTGCATTAGGAATTCAATTAAAAGACGGTAAGGATGGTACAACTTTTAGTTTAAATTAATTTTTTTAGATTTTGGTTTATAAAATTAAAGTGCTTTTTAAAATTTAATATTGAAAAAAATCCTTTCATATCC
>JAHDHO010000234.1 GCA_020631275.1 Polaribacter sp.
AACATATGAAATTCGGTATCATAAAAGAACGCAAAAACCCACCAGATAGAAGAGTCGTTTTTTCTCCTTCTAAATTAGAGCAATTTAAAAATATATATTCTGATGCTGAAATTGTAGTAGAAAGCTCTGATATACGTGTTTTTAGCGACCAAGCATATTCAGATTTAGGTTTTAAAGTCTTAGAAGATGTATCTAATTGTGATGTATTGTTAGGCGTAAAAGAAGTGCCAATTGATGCATTAATTCCTAATAAAAAGTATTTCTTTTTTAGTCATACAATTAAAAAACAACCCTATAATAGAGATTTATTGCAAGCTATTTTAGATAAAAATATCGAATTATACGACCATGAAACAATTATAAAGCAAAATGGTGCTCGTTTAATTGGTTTTGGTAGATACGCAGGTATAGTTGGTGCTTATAATGGTTTTAGAGCAATTGGTTTAAAAAACAAAACCTTTAATTTGCCTAAAGCAGAAACCTTAGATAGCCAGCAAGAATTAATATCAGAATTAAAAAAAATAGCATTACCAAAAATAAAAATATTATTAACCGGTAATGGTAAAGTTGCATACGGAGCAAAAGAAATGTTAGATGCAATGCAAATTAAAGAAGTTTCTGTAAACGAATATTTAGAAAAAACTTTTGATGAAACTGTATACTGTTTAGCTGATGTGCTAGATTATAATAAACGAAAAGATGGTGAAATTATAGATAATTTCGATTTTTACAATCATCCAGAAAATTATGAATCTAATTTTATGCGTTTTGCAGAAGTAACCGATTTCTTTATTGCTGGTCATTTTTATGGAAATGGCGCGCCATATTTATTTACTAGAGAAGATGCAAAATCTAAAGATTTTAATATAAAATTTGTTGCAGATATTTCTTGTGATGTTGATGGTCCTGTTGCATCAACAATTAAAGCATCAACTATTGCAGAACCTATTTACGGATACAACCCAGATACAGAATTAGAAGTAGATTATCAAGATGATAATGCTATTGTGGTAATGGCTGTAGATAATTTACCATGTGAATTACCAAAAGATGCAAGTGAAGGTTTTGGAGAAATGTTTTTAGAAAATGTAATTCCTGCTTTTTTTAACAACGATAAAGATGGTGTTTTAGAAAGAGCAAAAATGACAGAAAACGGTAAGTTAACAAAACGTTTTTCTTATTTACAAAATTATGTAGATGGTAAAGAGTAATGATAGAAGATAGACAATTTCTAATAGATTTGGCGAAAATGAAAATGCCTTTTGGTAAGTATAAAGGAAGATTTTTAATAGATTTACCAGAACATTATATTGTTTGGTATAAGACAAAAGGGTTTCCAAATGGTAAATTGGGTAAACAAATGGAGTTAGTTTACGAGCTTCAATTAAATGGTTTAGAAGATATTATTAGAAAAATTCAACAAGAATATTCGTAATAATACATTATTTTTATATTATTAACACAATTGGTTATTATGACTTTAAAGTACATTTATTTTGGATTTGCAATTCTAGGTATTTTCCTTTTCTTCTTTCTTCTAAAGAAGTTTTTTAGATGGTTACAAACTAAATTAGATGCTTTAGATAGAAATGTGTTATTTAAGAAAAAAGAACTCTTAAACATCTTTAAATTTATAACACCTAGAAGAGAAAAACATATTTTAAAGTTTTCGGTTAGAGCATTAAGAATAGCAATTAGTATTTTTTTCTTAGTGGTTTATTTACCTTTTGTTTTTAGTTTTATACCAGAAACAAAAGA
>JAHDHO010000062.1 GCA_020631275.1 Polaribacter sp.
TTTGGTATCTAAAGACGTTGTATTAGAGAATTCAGAAATTATAGAACCTTGTTTTGTGGGTAAAAATGTTGTGCTTAAAAACACAAAAATTGGTCCTTATGTTTCTATTGGAGAAAATAGTGTAGTAGAAAATGCTACGATAACAAACTCTTTAATACAAACAAATGTTGTAATTTCAAATGCAAAATTAGACAATGCAATGATTGGTAACCATGCAAAATACAACGGTAAATACACTTCTGTTAGTATTGGAGATTATACAGAATTAATCTAATGAGTTTTACAAAAAAAGAAATAAATAAATTAAAAGAGGGGCAATTTCATTATTTTAAATTGTCTCTTTTTGCTTTGTTCTTTTTTTTAATATCAATAGATAGTTTTGCACAAGACAGCATACCTGTAGCTGTAGATTTAACAGAAGAAAAAGAACTAAAGTTTCAGCAGTTTTTCTTTAAAGCATTATCGCAAAAATCTATCGGTAATTATCAAAAGTCGATAGAGAATTTAGAAAACTGTAATCAAATATTACCTAACAATAGTGTTGTTTTTTTTGAGTTTTCTAAGAATTACCTAGAATTAAATAAAAAACTTTTAGCTAAAGAATATATAAAAAGAGCTATTGATCAAGAACCTAATAATATTTGGTTACAAAAGCATTTAGTAAAAATTAATGTTGCAGCTAGATATTTTTCTGAAGCAATAAAAGTTCAGAAAAATATTGCTACTATCAATAAAAAAGAGCGCGAGTATTTAGTAAGACTTTATTTAAAAAATAGAGATTTTAAAAACGCTATAAATCTGATGGAGGTTTTAGAAGATGAAAACTCTTTGTCTTCTAGTTTAAAAAGTATAAAAGATAATTTGCAGCAAACTAGAAAAGCAAGACCTGTAAAAAGTTCTTCGGTAAGTAATATTTTTAAACAGTTTGAAACTGATAAATCATATATACTTTTAAAACAAATTTTAGAAAATGTAAAACAAGATTCAGATTTATTATTAGATTATAGTAAAAAAGGAATTGCGCTGTTTCCAGCGCAACCATTCGTATATTTAATGAATGGTAAGGCTTTAAATGCGAAGGAAAAATTTAACGAAGCTATCGTTTCTTTAAAAAATGGTATCGATTTTGTAATTGAAGACAATATGGAAGCAGATTTTTATAATGAAATGGCTGTTTCTTACAAAGGTATAGGTAATACTACCGAAGCAAATAAGTACAAACAAAAGTCTAAAAAGTTAAAAAAATAATATGCGATATTTTAAATATATATTAATGCTAACTTTAGTTTTTACAGCTTGTAAATCGAAGAAGTTAGTTTTAGATGCTAACGTAGAAGCAAAAGAAATTTCTGTAAATAAGGTTGTTAGAAAGCATATTGCTGCAAATTTTAAAAAGGAAACTATAGACGCTAAGTTTAAAGCAAATTTTAATGACGGTAAAACAAACCAAAGCATTACCGTATATTTAAAAATAACAAAAGACAAAGAAATATTTTTAAAAGGAACCAAATTTATAACGGTTTTTAAAGCTAAAATTACTCCAACATCAATTGCTTATTATTCGCCATATGCAAAGAATTATTTTGAAGGTGATTTTAAAATGCTAAAGAAAATTTTAGGTACAGAAATTAATTATGAACAATTACAAAGTTTGTTTTTAGGAGAAGCAATGTTAGATGTAAAGAAGAATAAGCAAAATGTAGAAATTGTAAATAATTCTTATATTCTTACGCCAACAGCTAAAGATCTTCTTGCTAATGTTGTTACAGCAGTAAATCCTAATCATTTTAAATTAGATTTTCAAGCCATTGCGTCACCAATAAAAAAAGAAAGCTTAGAAATTAAATATCCTTCTTATAAATTAATAGATAATGTAGTTTTTCCTGCGGAAATTAATATTACTGCAAAGCAAGTTAGTAAAACAACTAAAATAGATTTTACTTTAAAATCTGTTGAATTTAATACAGTTTTAAATACATCTTTTTCTTTGCCTAAAGGATATAAACGCATCAATTTATAGTGATAAAATTTCGTTTACACATATCAATTTTTATTTTACTTTTTAGTTGTATAACTGTTTTTAGTCAAACAAAAAAAGAGTTAGAGGCACAGCGTAAAAGATTAAAAAAAGAAATCGTTCAGGTTAATAACTTATTATTTAAAGAGCAAAAAAGAGAAAAAAATGTTCTTGAAGATCTAAAGGATTTAAATCAAAAAATAGATGTTAGGCAAAAATTAATAAGAACTATTAATTCTGAGGCTAAATTATTATCATCAGAAATAAATAAAAATAAGTCAGAAATTTCTAAGTTAGAAAAAGAACTTGCAGTGCTTAAAAAAGATTATGCAAGTATGATTTATAAATCTTATAAGAGTAAATCTCAGCAAAGTAGAATGATGTTTATTCTGTCTTCTCAAAATTTTTACCAAGCTTACAAACGTTTAGAGTATATGAAGCAATATACTTCATTTAGAAAAAGGCAAGGAGATCAAATAGGTGAGCAAACATTAGTTATCAAAAAGAAAAACGACTCTTTATTGTATCAGAAGCAAGTTAAAGATACTTTAATCTCTATAGAAAAAGATCAGAAACAGCAAATAGAGCTCGATAAGAAAAATAAAGAGCAATTAATTTCTACAATAAAAAAGAAAGAACGCAAATATAAAAGAGAGATTCAGAATAAAATTAATGCTGAAAAAAGAATTGCAGAAAAAATTGATAAAATAATTAAAGATGAAATTGCCAAAGCAAATAGGTTAGCAAATGCAAAACTTAAAAATAAACCTAAAACAACAAAGAAAAACGAGTTTGTTTTATCGCCAGAAGCTAAGGCTTTAGCTGCAAGATTTGAGCTGAATAAAGGTAAGTTACCTTGGCCTATAGAAGAGGGTTTAATTACAAGAAGATTTGGTAAACAATCGCACCCTATTTACCCTGGTATTACAATTAATAGTACAGGTTTGCATATGATAACTAAAAAAGGTAAAAGTGCACAAGCTATTTTTAACGGTAAAATTTTAAATGTTTTAGTTACTTCTGGCGGTAAAAGAAATGTTTTAATACAGCATGGTAATTATATTACGTCTTATAATAATTTAGAAAAATTGTATGTCAAAAAAGGCGATAATGTAAAAACGGGTCAAAAAATAGGGCAAATTTTTACAGACAAAGTTTCTGGAAAAACTACTTTAATATTTGTGTTGTACAAAAATACAACCAAGCTTAATCCTGCTTCTTGGATTCTTAAAAGATAATTTTTTAGAATTTTTTATTTGTGTCAATTATTAAATTGATTGCAATAATATTTGCTTTTTATTGAGTCTATTTTTGTGTAAGAATTTAGAAAACATCTAGGTTCTATGTTTTATTAATTAAAAAATTACATAAAAATGGAAAACTTAAATAGAAAGACTGTTGCAATTTTAGCAACTAATGGATTTGAAGAAAGTGAATTAAGCGAACCAAAAAAAGCTTTAGAAAAAGCAGGAGCAACTGTTGAAATTGTTTCTTTAAAATCTGGAGAAATTAAATCATGGAACGATGGTGATTGGGGTAAAAACTACAAGGTAGATAAAACTCTAGAAGAGGTTTCTCAATTTGATTATAATGCATTAATGTTACCTGGGGGAGTTATAAATCCTGATGCTTTACGTAGAGATAAAAATGCAGTAGAATTTGTAAAATCATTTTTCGAAAATCATAAACCTGTAGCTGCAATTTGTCATGCACCATGGTTATTAGCAGAGGCTGGTGTTTTAGAAGGAAGAACAATTACATCTTTTAATTCTATTAAAACAGATATGATTAATGCTGGTGCAAATTGGGTAGATGAAGAAGTGGTAGTAGATGAAGGTTTGGTAACAAGTAGAAATCCAGACGATTTACCAGCGTTTAATAATAAGTTAGTAGAAGAGGTTTACGAAGGTAAGCACGAGGCTCAAACGGTATAATTTATTCTAGCAAAAAAAAGCGCAATTTAATTGCGCTTTTTTATTTGTATTTAATATTTTTTTGTAAAATAATAGAGTTTGGAACTGTCAAGAACTCTTGATCTGCAGTTTTTAAGGTGATAAAAAATGCGCCAATATCTCTAATTTCTCCTGTTATATTATTGTCTTTTTCTAAAATAGTAATTGTATCTCCAATTTTTACTGGGTAATTTACATATAAAATTAAGCCAGCGGTAATATTAGATAAAATAGACCATTGTGCAAAAAAAGCAATACCTAAAATTGTTAAAAATGAAGATATATATATTAATAATTGTTTTTCATCTACACCCCAAATAAAAGCGATTACAACAATTACGGTTATATAAATAAGAATTGTAACAATTTTATTTGTAACAAGAATTCTGGCATTTTGAAAACCGAATTTTGTTTGAATCTTTTTTAAAGAATTTGTAATGAATAGTCTTAGAAAAAATGCAATTACTACAATAATTACAGATTCTAATATTTTGAAATTATTTAAAAACTCCATAGTTACTAATTTCTACTGAAATAATGCTTTTAGTTCTGTAGCTTCGTTTGGTGTTAATCTACCAGCCAAGACTAAGCTTAATTGTTTACGTCTAAGAGCGCCTTCAAAACGTTCTTTTTCTAAATCTGTTTCTGGTTCTATTTGAGCTATTTGTACAGGTTTACCTGTTTCATCTACAGCAACAAAAGTGTAAATACCTTCGTTTACTTTAGTTCTGTGTCTAGATTGTCTGTCTTCTATCCAAACATCAACGTAAACTTCCATAGAAGATTTAAAGGCTCTAGAAACTTTAGCTTCAACTGTAACAACGCTACCAACAGGTACAGATTTGTTAAATGCAACATGGTTTACCGATGCTGTAACTACAATTCTTCTAGAGTGTCTTCTTGCAGCGATACTACAAGCTCTATCCATTCTAGCTAGTAATTCTCCTCCAAAAAGATTGTCTAAATAGTTAGTTTCTCCTGGTAAAACTAAATCTGTTAAAATGGTTAAAGATTCTTTAGGTGATTTTGCTTCCATCAAAAAATAAATTTTTTGCAAAGATACGTAATCACACTTTTAAAAGTGTTGTAAAATAGCTAAAGAAAGGTGAAATTATTTAGCCGTTTTTACTAATAACCAAGCGTCTTTAGAAACAGTTCTTTTAATCTTATTAAGACTGTTAATAGCATCGTTTTTATCGGCGTAACTATTAAAAGTAACCTGCGTTAATCCCCATTTATTAACACCAATAATTTTCGCATCAAAACCTTTTGCAATTAGCTCTTTTACTTTAGTTTCTGCATTTTCTGGTATTTGAAAAGCGCCTGCTATCACGTGGTAAGGTTTGGCAATTTCTTTAACCACATTTAATTCTAAAGTTGGTAGTGGGTTAGAAATTACAAAAGTTGCAGATTGTATCTTTTTTTCTAATTCTTTTTGCTGATTTGCAAAAACCTCTTGTTGCTTGTTTTGTTGATAACCATTAAAACCAGCAAAACCCAATGTTAATAAAATAGCAGCAGAAGCAGCATATTTTACAAATGTTGGAATCACTTTTTTCTCTGCTGAACTAGTAACAGGAATTAAAGGTTTTACTTGTTGTTTGTATCTTTCTACGGCAGAAGTTTCTAAGGTAGCTAAACCAAACGATGATGTTAAAAAGTTAACATTTTTTGTAGGTTCAAAAATAACTTGCTTACTCTCGTTAAGAGAAATAACACCTAAGTTATTTAACGAAATTGAGTTTTTTTGAAGTTCTGTTTGCCACTTAATTACAGATAAAGAGATAGCTGTAGAAGCTTTCTCAAAAGAAATCTGCTCGCTAGAAGCTATATAATTTGCCAATAAACCATCGTTATGTTTTATAAGACTATTAAACGTAATTTGTTTAGAAGGCGGATAAAAAGTGTTTGTGTTTTCATCTAATTTTGCATCAATTTTATTTGTTACAAAACCTCCAAAATCTGGTACAATTACGCAATCGTATCTGTATAATAAATCGTTTATGTAGTTGGCTAAATTCATATAAACAAATATATAATTTTAGACCTTTCGTAGAAAAAAGTTCTGTAAAAATTATCAACAATTTTTTTATATATTGGTTGTCAAATTGTTAACTGTTGAAAGAAGAAAAATTGCTTGCAATCTTAAGATTGCAAAAAAGTAAAGCTGTAGGAGATATTTTAGCTAAGAAACTAATTGTAAATGTGGGAGATGTATCTCAAATATTTAAAGAAAAACCACAAAGTTTAGCTAAAATAAATGGTATTGGTAAAAATGTACTAAACCATCTTTTTGATAAAGAAAATTTAGAAAAAGCATTAGAAGAACTAAAATACATCAAAAAAAATAACATTAAGTATTCTTATTTTTTGGATGAAAATTATCCAGAGAATTTACAGCACTGTATAGATTCACCAATTCTACTTTTTAAAGATGGTACCATCGATTTTTCTAATAAAAAAATGATTTCTATTGTTGGTACTAGAAATATGAGTTCTTATGGTAGAGACTTTTGCAATAGTCTAATAAAAGATTTGGCAAGTTATAACCCCGTTATTGTTAGTGGTTTTGCTTATGGTGTAGATATTTGTGCGCACAAAGCTGCAATAGAAAACAACTTACAAACCATTGCGGTTTTAGCACATGGGTTTGATCAAATTTATCCTAAAGTACATAAAAAGTATATAAATGATGTAAATAAAAAAGGTGGTTTTTTAACTGAGTTTTGGCATGAAGAAGCGCCGTTAAGAGAAAATTTTTTAAAAAGAAATAGAATTGTTGCTGGTATTTCTAAAGCAACAATAATTATAGAATCTGCAGCAAAAGGAGGTTCTTTAGTAACTGCAGATATTGCCAATTCTTATAACAAAGATGTTTTTGCAGTACCAGGTAGAACTACAGATTTGTATAGCAAAGGGTGTAACCATTTAATTAAAACTAACAACGCATTTTTATTAAATTCTGCAGAAGATATTGTAAAAATATTAAACTGGGATATTCAAGAAAAACCTAAAACAATACAAAAACAATTGTTTATAGAGTTAGACGAAAAAGAACAAAAGATATATGATTTATTACATGCCAAAGGACAACAACTTTTAGATGTAATTGCATTAGAATGTAACATACCAACATATCAATTATCGTCTATATTACTACAGCTAGAATTAAAAGGTGTTACAAAACCTTTACCCGGAAAGATGTTCGAATTGAGTTAAATATTCTTATTTTTGAGGAAAATCAATAGTAAAGATGGCGGTAGAGAAAAAATTGATGTCCAAAAAGAAACCCACATTTCCGGTAAATGAAATGTTTAACGCGTATCTTAAAAATTACAATAGAAACATTAAAATTTCTATTTTTTACGATGATTTATTAAGGTTTCAAGGTTCTGTAACAGTATATGATAAAAATGACGAAGATACACTTTGGGTTAGAACTTACTATTCTCAATATGATAGAGAAGAAATAGATAGAAGTTTAAAAAAAGTGTATACAATGTTACATTCTGATGGTAATGATGACACAATTCCTTTTTTAAATGTTGATGCAATCGATTATTGTACTTTTGGGAATTCGAAACCATTTAGAATTAAAATTCGTAATATTTTAAATGATAACTTTTCTTATTTCTATGTAAAAAAAGCAGACGCATCTCGTATTTATGGTTTAGAATTAGAACATATTTTATCTCCGCATAATATGAACTTTCTAGTTTTTGGAGACACTCTAATTGAAGAGCATATTGCAGGAATTCCGGGAGATGATTTTATTAGAGATTTTTTACCAAAATGTACAGAATCTCAAAAAGCACAAATAGCAAAAGAGTTTGTAAAGTTTAAAGAAAGATGTTTGGTGCGTCTTTTAGGTGATATGCGTTCGTATAATTATGTTATTACACCAACTCATGATTTTGACCATATTATATATAAGTTTAGAGCTATAGATTTTGATCAGCAATCTTTTGAAGGAAACTTAAAAGTATACAACTTACAATTCATGAAAGAGAATTTTAAGATGGTAGAAATGGTTAGTAAAAAGTTACAAAACGATTCTATTAGGCAATACAAATTAGAAGAACGTTCTTTTATGGCAAAGAGGATGATTACCGCTCCAAGAAGAACTGCAAGATTAATTAAATGTATGAAAGCCGATTCTATTTCGTATCCAGAAAATGTAGAGCTTTTAAAAGAGCATTTAATTAAATATGTTGGTGATGTAAAGTTTAAAGACTGCGAAAATATGGGAGAAATTTTAGAAACTATCTTAGCTTTTGTAAAGCGTAATTATTTAGATATCAGTAATAAAGAATTATTTTAACAAAAAAGGCGTAAACTTTGGTTTACGCCTTTTTTTATAGTTTTATTTGCAGTTTACCAAGCACCAATAAAGTGACTTCCTTCTGCGTTTACTAATTCAGCACCTTTTGTTACTGCTCCAGTTTCTGTATCTACAACATAAATGTTTCCATTTTGACCAACAGGAGCTTGCGTTAAGTAAATTTCATTACCTTCTACAGCAAAACCTTGGTATTGAAATAAATAAAAATCTGGATCATAAGGAATTGCATCAATTTTAACTGCAGTTTTTGCATTTAAATCAATTAGAGCAAAAAACCCTTGAGCACCTGCAACACCGTCTGCAGAACCTTCATGACGATAAGCTAATACAGCTTTACCATTTGCAGTAGGTCTCCAGGCAAGTACATAAGCACCTTGCACACCTAGCGCTTCATCCAAATTAAAATTGTAAGAATTATCATACTCATTATTAGCATCAATTTTTAAAATAAAAGAACCTTCTGGGTCACTTTGGTTAGCTTGGTAAACACTACCATTATATTCAAAAGCATTAATACTTCTGTATCCGTTTGTGTTTCCATGACCAACAGTAGATGTAATAACTGTTGGGTTTAATAAAGAAGGGTAATCTAACACAATTGTTTTAGAACCTAAAATTTCGTAATCGCTATCGCTTTCTACAGTTGTAGGATCTACTTTACTTAAACGTGCGCCAATGTATAATTTGTTTCCTGCAGTATTTAAAGTAGGCATATCTATTCTAGAAATATAATAACCAGCAGCTTCTTCTTCTGCGCTTAAAGCAACAACATGTTCTTGAAAGTTGTTGATTGCAGAATTCACTAAATCTAAAGTAACTACACCAATTGTTGCTTCTGTACGTGTATAAACATCATCAGACACATCATCTGGTGTACCATTATCATCAATTTGGTGTTCTGTAGAAACATAAACGGCAGCACCTGTTTGATCTCCGTCAAATAATTTTATCCATCTTGGAGCACTACCCACATAAGGAGCAATACTTATTTCTGTACCAGTTTGTGTAAAAGTTTGACCACCTTCTACAGTATATTTCGTGTAATTTCCACCAGTATCACCTGCATAAGAAATATTAAAAATAGTGTTACCATCTTCAGAGGCTTGTAATCTAGCGGTTCTGTTAGAAGGAGCAATAAATCCGTTTTCGAAAGGATTGATAGATACAGTTGGGTCTTTTGCATCTTCACTACTTACAGAATATATTAATGTTCCTCCATTACCATCACCAGGATTATCTCCCATTTTAGCTCCAGCAATTGTAATCCATCTAGATTCAGAAACAGGATCTACAGGATCTATTTGGTCAGTAATATCGTCATCGCTACAAGCAGTCATTAAACCAATACCAAGAGTAAGTATTGCTAAAGATTTTAGATTTAAAAAATTAATTTTCATTTTATTTGTGTTTTGAATGGTTAAAAATTATTAATAGTGTAATTTAATTTCAGGTAAAAAGCTCTACCTGGTTTTTGTACTGATAAATTATCATATACGGGTTTGTCAAAAATATTTTTTACATCGAAACTTGCTACCAACTTCTTGTTAGGAAATGCATAACTAAGGCCTAAATCTTGTGATAATTGCCTAGGAACTTCGAAAAAATCATTACCAACAGTGTTTGAACCTTGTGGCGCTAGGTAAGAAAATTCATCAGTAAAATAGATTGAGTAAAAAAGATTTAATCGTGATTTTTGTTGAATTAAATTTTTAAATGAATAACGTAAACTACCGTTCATGGTAAAGAAAGGAGTGTTTGGTACGTCTATTTCTACGCCGTTATTTTTAATTTTTAAATCGAAGCGAGATATATTAAAGTTTAATCCGAAATTGTTGTTGTAATTATAATTTAATTGTGCGTCAAACCCTTTAGATGTTCCGCTACCTTGGTTTACATAGACGATTAATTCATCATCTACATTAAAAGAAGTTTCTATAGGTAAACCAATTCTGTCTTTAATATTTCTTGTGAATAAGTTTGTAGAAATAGTAAAATTATGCTTTTTGATATTAAAAGTACCAAACCTAAAACCTAGATTATAGTTGTTACTTTGTTCTGGATTAATAGTTGGATTTGCAACAACATTGTCTCCATCATTACCAAAAACTTCTGTTTCATCTGGTAAACGAACTGCTTTTTCTGCAGATGTTAATAACGTGGTTTTGGGAGAAAGCTCATAAGAAAGGGCAAAACCATATCCGTTATTTTTTTTATTACTACTAATAATTTCATCAACTATTTCATTAATTCCGTTAGAATTTGTTACTATTTCTGGATCTATACTAATCGTTTCTTGTTGATAATGTTTTCCGAAAATATTTGCTTTTAATTTATTGTCAAAAGCAGTTAACTCATACGTTAAAGAATAAATGTTTTTGTAAAGATTTCTGGTTCCTGTAAATGTGTTTTCTAATAAAGAAAGTAATACATCACTATCTGTTCTATCTGTTCCGCTATAGACGTGATTTGCTAAAACCTTATGATTATCGTTAATAGCATAAGATAATCCTGTTCTTATAGATGCTACTTTTCTTTTAATGGTAGCTAATGTTGGTCCACCTTCCTGCTGAGAACCCCAAGTATAGTCATATTCATCACCTCTAAAATCAATAGCTCTTTCTCCATTCCAACTATAAGCAGCTGCAACAGTATCATTAACAACACGATTTCTGTTTCCATACAATCCGTTAATGTTTAAATCTAAACCTTTGGTGATAAAGTTTGTCTTTTGATAAATTAAGTTGGCAACTAAAGCATCAGATTCTAAAAATCGATCTTTATAAGGAGTAATAGTCATAAAAGCACCATGTTGAACTTCTTTATAATCATCTGAACCGGTAACGCCAACAAAAAATTGATCTGCCCACTTAACATTGGTAAAACCAATTTGTGCCATACCACCTGTAGATCGATAAGCATCATTAAATCTTCTAGCAGTAATTGGCGTTTGTACACCCCCTAAACCTGTGGTAACAATACTTCTACCAGAAACCTTATAATCATTGTCTGAATAATTATGAAAAAGTGATGCTTTTACTGTAAAACCAGATTCTTTAAAACGATACAAACCGTTAATATTCGTTTGTATTGTATTGAATGATCCGTAAGAAACAGAAGCATTTAAGTTAGTTTTAGCATCATCATTAAGAATAATATTAATCGCTCCTCCTAAAGCATCATCTGCTAAATGCCCTGGAACTACACCTTTATAAACTTCAATATTTTTAATCATTGAAGCAGGAATACTGTTTAGATTAAAAGAAGATCCATACATAGAACTTGGTATTCCGTCTATAAAGATTCTTACAGCGTTACCAGATAAACCATTTAAACTGTAATTAACATCAGAACCCAAACCTCCATTTTGCCTTATTTTAACACCAACAGTTGTGTTTAGTAATTCGTTAGTTTGAATATTTCTTAAACTTGCTTCTTTAGTTTTTATCACATTTACAGCAAAACCTTGAGTTTCTTTTTTGGTTTCTTCTGTTTTTGAGGTGATTTTTATTTCATCTAATGCATTGTCTTTAAAATCTAATGTAATATTAAGGAGTTTCTTTTTCGAATTTAAGGTAGCGTTGATGGTTTTTGGTGAAGAATTTAAAGAGTGTACCTTAAAAGAATATGTGCCAAATGGAACACTTTTTATATAAAAGTCTCCGTTAATATCTGTACTTAATTCTTTATAGAAATTAGCTCCTTTAACAACTACATAAGCACCAATTGCTGGCTCGTTATTATTAAATTTAATTTTCCCATAAAAATCTCCATTCTGACTAAAAGTTACAGTTGTTAAAAAGAAAAATAGTAGCGTTCTAAAGAAAAGCATTGTCGTTTTTTTTGACAAATATACTTTTATTTATAATTAGTCTAAATAAATTTAGTTGATTTGTAGAAAAAATAATTTTTAAGTGTAAACTCAAAAATTATGACAATTTAATACGGTTTATTTTTAATGATTCTAAATAAAGTGATGTTATTTTTAATGATTCTATATAGTGAAGTTGTAAAAAACGTGGATTTTAGGTGTTAAAATTTGATAAAATTTGTAATTTTATTCTAAAAATGATTTAAGAATAAAGTTTTTTAAGAATTATTTTTACTTCTTATACTTTCTATAATTACAGTCAATAAAATTAAACTTCCACCAATAAAAGTGTTAAACTGCGGTATTTCGTTCACAAATATATAGGCAATTATAATTCCAAAAATTGGCTGAATACTACTTATAATACTCGCTGTTGCTACAGAAAAGTTTTTTAATGAATTAACCATCATTGTGTGTCCAATTGCAGTAGTTAATACTGCAACTAAAATTAATAAAGGCAATTGGTCTAAAACATTTGTAAAGTCTCCAATAAAAAGTACAGGTATTAATAAAATGGTTACTACCACCATTTGATAAAACATAAGCATACTTCCGTTATAGTTTGTAACATGTTTTTTTAGTAACAAATTTCTTAAAGAGTAACAAAAGGCAGATAGTATACCAAAAAGAATACCTTGAAATTGAGTATTTTCTAAAGAGAACTCTGGCACCAAAATAAAAACACCTATCAAAACCAATACAGCTAACAAAACATGACTTATATTAAGTTTGCTTTTTGTAAAAATAGGTTCTAGAAAAGCTGTAATTACAGGAAATGTATACATCGATAACATACCAATAGCAACATTAGAAAGTTTTAACGCATAAAAATACGTTACCCAATGTGCTCCCATAAAAAAGCCAATAACAATAAATGCTTTTTTATCTTTTAAGGATTTAATTGTAAGATCTACTTTTTTGATTTTACAAAAAGTATAAATAATAATTGCTGCTAAAAAAGCACGACAAAGTATAATAGTTTCTGCGCTTAAAGCTATGTATTTACCTAAAACACCAGAGGTGCTTACAAATAAAGTAGCAAATAGTAAAACCGATAGGTTTTTAGAGTGTTGATTTTGCATTATATTTTCTGTAAAATATTTAATGCTGTTTTAACTGTATCTATTCTAATAAACGTAATAAGTAAGCGCAAGCCATTTTTAGTTTCCTTTTCTTTCATTACACAGCTTTTACTATTTTGCTGCATGTATTTTAGCATTCTAGAAAATGCTTCTGTTTGGTAAAAATCACTTTGCTGATTCGAAACAAAGTATCCAATCATTCTTTTTTGTTTTAAAATGATTTTTTCTAGGCCAAGTTCTTTTGCCAACCATTTAATTCTTACAGAATCTAATAAGTCTTCTACTTGCGTTGGTATTTCTCCGAATCTATCAATTATTTCAGATTCAAAAATTTGTAGTTCTTCTTCTGTTTCTAAATTCCCCAACTTATTATAAAGTGCTAATCTTTCTGTTATAGAATTTATATAATCGTCTGGAAATAATATTTCGAAATCAGTATCAATAGCAACTTCTTTTACATATTCTTTAGGTTTAGAGTTGTCTGTAGGATACAATTCTTTAAACTCATTCTCTTTTAATTCTTCAATGGCTTCTTGTAGTATTTTCTGATAGGTGTCAAACCCGATATCATTAATAAAACCACTTTGTTCACCACCTAATAAATCTCCTGCACCACGAATTTCTAAATCTTTCATGGCAATGTTAATTCCGCTTCCTAAATCAGAAAATAAAACCAACGCTTCTATACGTTTTCTGGCATCATCTGTCATCATATGGTAAGGTGGCGTAATAAAGTAACAGAACGCTTTTTTATTAGATCTACCAACTCTACCACGCATTTGGTGTAAATCAGACAATCCGAAGTTATTGGCATTATTTATAAAAATTGTGTTTGCATTTGGCACATCTAAACCACTTTCTATAATAGTTGTAGAGACTAAAACATCAAAATCTCCAGCCATAAAACCAAGCATTAATTGTTCTAGTTTTTTACCTTCCATTTGACCATGACCAACAGCAATTTTAGCAGAAGGAACCAGTCTTTGTAGTAAACCTGCAACCTCTTTTATGTTTTCAATTCTATTATGTATAAAGAAAACTTGTCCGCCTCGAGAAACTTCGTAAGAAATTGCATCTCGAATTGTTTCTTCAGAAAAACGAATAACATTACTTTCTATGGGATGTCTGTTTGGTGGTGGTGTTTTTATTACAGATAAATCTCTAGCTGCCATTAAACTAAATTGTAGAGTTCTTGGTATTGGTGTTGCGGTTAAGGTTAAGGTATCTACGTTCTCTTTTAATGTTTTTAATTTATCTTTTACAGCTACTCCAAATTTTTGTTCTTCATCAATAATTAAAAGACCTAAATTTTTAAATTTAATTCTTTGGTTTGTTAGTTGATGTGTACCAATAATAATATCTACAGAACCATCATTAACGCCATTAATTGCTGCTGTTTTTTGTTTTGCGGTTCTAAATCTATTTAAATAATCTATTCTTACAGGAAAATCTTTTAGTCTTTCTGAAAACGTTTTGTAATGCTGAAATGCTAAAATTGTAGTTGGTACTAAAATTGCAACTTGTTTACCATTATCTACTGCTTTAAAAGCGGCTCTTACTGCAACTTCTGTTTTACCAAAACCAACATCACCACAAACCAATCTGTCCATTGGTTGTTCTTTTTCCATGT
>JAHDHO010000235.1 GCA_020631275.1 Polaribacter sp.
TTTTTACTTAAAAAACTAAAAACAAATTTTTCTACTTCTATAATTAATGCGCTCATGGTAAAATTTTAAACAAAAATAAACAATTAAAAATGGTTTTCTTTAATTGATTTTTGTCGTAAATTTAAGTATTGCTTTTAGCATTAACAAAAATTATTGTTTTGTAAGCTATAGCAGTATTTTTCGTCTAAAAAAAGACGTTTAACAATTAAAAGAAAGAAACATTTACATGCTTACTTGGAAAGATATAATTAGTTTTACAGTAAAAGGAAATCCGAGTCCGGATAATAGAGTGGAAAAATCTGAATTAGAGTGGAAAGAAATTCTGACTCCTGAACAATTTAGAATTACAAGATTAAAAGGAACTGAAAGACCGCATACAGGCGATTTATGCTCTACATATGAAGAAGGAAAATACAATTGTATTTGTTGCAATACACCACTTTTCGATTCTACAATAAAATTTGAATCGAGTTCTGGATGGCCAAGTTTTACACAACCTATTAAAGTAAACGCTATAAAATACCATAAAGATGTTTCTTTTGGTATGGTAAGAGTAGAAGTTTTATGCAATACTTGTGATGCACATTTAGGACATATTTTTCCTGACGGCCCAGAACCAAGCGGTTTACGCTATTGTATTAATTCTGAGTCTATGCAATTAGAAAAAGAAAATTCTTAGAAATGAGTACAAATTTACAAACAGCAACCGTTGGTGGCGGATGTTTTTGGTGCACAGAAGCTGTGTTTCAAGAAGTAAAAGGTGTAGAAAAAGTAGTATCTGGTTATGCTGGCGGTAATGTACCAGGAGAACCAACTTACAGAGAAATTTGTTCTGGATTAACAGGTCATGCAGAAGTAATTCAAATTACTTACAATCCAGAAATTATTACTTACCATGATATTTTGGTTATTTTTATGACAACGCACAATCCTACAACCTTAAATAGACAAGGAGCCGATAGAGGTACACAATACAGATCTGTTATTTTTTATCATGATGAAAAACAAAAAGCATTAGCTTCTGAAGTTCTTAAACAAATTCAGCCGTATTATGATGATAAAATTGTTACCGAACTAAGTGCTTTACCAATTTTTTACAAAGCTACAGAAGAACATCAAAATTATTATAGAAACAATACTACACAAGGTTATTGTAGTTTTGTAATAGAACCAAAACTAGCTAAATTAAGACAGTTACACGCAGACAAACTAGCATAAAACTATAATTATCTCTAGATGAAAAATCTTACTATAAAAAGTGAATTTACTGATAATCTACCAGCGGATACGATTTTAGAAAACACAAGAAGACAAGTAGAAGACGCAGCTTATTCTTTTGTGAATCCTAAAAAAACTTCAAATCCAAAAGTTGTGCATACATCAAAAGAAATGGCATCTGAACTGGGGATTTTAGAAGAAGATTTAAATACAGATTTTTTTAGAGATATTGTTACGGGTAATCAAATTTATCCGAAGACAAAACCTTATGCAATGTGTTATGCCGGACATCAATTTGGTAATTGGGCAGGACAATTAGGCGACGGTAGAGCTATCAATTTATTTGAAATTGAACATCAAAATAGAAATTGGAAAATACAATTAAAAGGCGCCGGAGAAACACCATACTCTAGAACTGCTGATGGCTTAGCTGTACTAAGATCTTCTATTAGAGAGTATTTATGCAGCGAAGCAATGCATCATTTAGGTATTGCAACCACAAGAGCACTCTC
>JAHDHO010000063.1 GCA_020631275.1 Polaribacter sp.
ATTTACGAAGTAAAACCAACTTCTACAGGTGGTGTAGATGGTAGTTTGTTGGCATGCGAAACATGTGTAACTCAAATAGAAAATCCAGAAGCTACAGAGGTAAATCACTGGCGTTGTTTAAATGATGCTATGTGGTCTGAGCACAGAGCTGTAAAGGTTGTAGCCTGGAGAATGCTTTCTCGTTTAAAAAACGAAGGTTGGCCACAAGATTTATTAGACATGATGTATTTAGAAGAAGACGATTTACGTTATGCTAAAGAATCTGGAGATCATTTAGATGAAAGTGAAAAAATTATTCATAGAGATGCCAATGGTGCTATATTACAAGCCGGAGATTCTGTGGTTTTAATAAAAGACTTAAAAGTAAAAGGTTCTAGTATGGTTGCCAAACAAGGTACAGCGGTTCGTAGAATTTCTTTAGACCACGAAAATGCCAAATATATAGAAGGCAAAGTAGGGCCAACACAAATTGTAATTATTACAGATTACGTTAAGAAAATGGCAGAAAAAGAATAATTTTTTTTCAAGAAAGTTATTGGGCGTTACCTTTCAGGTCGCGCTTTTCACTATATCTTTTTTTCGTACCTCAAAAAAGGATGCCGTTGCAATCGCTAACGCAGCTATTTGCCAACATATTATATTACAGCATTTTTTGTTGCTTTTTATAAACAGAATCGGCTTGCAATTTCATTAATTCGCGAGCCATTTTTTGTTTGTATTTATACAATTCTTCTTCTTCGGCAATATCTTTATAGACTTTGTTATTTAATGCTATATCTGTTGCCAACATTACTTCTCTTTGATGTACTTGCTGTTGTACCCAAGTTTTAATAGCAGACTCTTGTTCTTCTAATTTAAAATCATATTCTCCTTTCGGTGAAATCAATTTTGCAAAAATTGGAGACGTTTCTATCGCTAGAAATAATAGGAATATAAAAAAAGAAGGCAACCAAGGTAATTTGTTTAAAGCATTTACTCTTGCCATTAAACCATCAAAATTTGCAATTATAGGTTGTGTTTTAGTTTCATTTAATTTCTGATTTTCAATTAAAGTGGCAATTGCCAATTCTTTGGTTTCTATTTTTGCTGCATTGTCTTTTTTAAGTTGATTCAGTTCAGCCAAAGCAGTATCATGTTTTTCTCTTTTTTCTTTATACACAGGTCCTTTACCTATTAGTTTGGTTCCTTTTCTTCCCTCTGCTTCGGCAATATAAATGTCATATAACGCATTAGTAGTAATTTCTTTTTCGACTATTTCAGTTTTTAAAGCTTCTATTTCACTATTAATCTTAGCAATTTCAGGACTAAATTGTGCTGCTATTTGAGTTTTGTTATCTAAAGTCATTTGATTTTTTTCTGTTAACAAAACCTGATTGATTTCTTTTTCGAATAACTTTAATTCTAAAGGTTTAGATATCACTATCGCAATTATAATTGCCAATATAATTCTTGGCGATGCTTGTAAAAATTCTTTCCATTTAGAATCTCTTTTTTTAATAGTTGCCACTATAAACCTGTCTAAATTAAAGATTAAGAAACCCCAAACTAAACCAAAAATAACGGCAGTATATGTATTATCGAAAACAGTGTATAACGCATAACTTGCAGAAATTGTAGCCATAATTGCTGTAAAAAATACAGTTGCACCAATACCAACATATTTATTTTGCTCTCCGTCGGCGCAGTTATTTAGAAGGTTTTTATCTGCACCAGAGCAAATAATGAAGAATTTTTTAAGCATAAGATGCAATTTAGTTGTTGATGGAATATTTTTTTAATTTTTTTTCTCGTTGTCGTAAACCATCAACGCTAGAAAAATGAATTTATTTTACTTTTTAGAAACTTTTAGTCTGTAACAAAGAGTGTTAGATGTCGTCTTCTTTATATAAATCAATAAAACCAAATACCATGAAATATTTACAATCAACTACCGTATTAGAAAGAGGAATATTAACTTCAAGTTATAAAAAAGAAATAAAAAATAGTATTGCTAGAGAAAAAGGAAAGTCTATTTCTAAAATAAAAAGCTTTGTTTTTAATCATCAAACAAGACAAGAGAGTCAAACTGCTGTTATATTACAAGTTTCTTTATTTGTAATTGCATTAGTTATGATTTCTATTTAATAGCAAATATGCATGCGTGAAGGATTGCAGCATTTGTTTGAGCTCTTTTGTGAAGTATGAACAAAAAGCGAGTGCAAAAGCCTTACCTGAAAGGGCACGCCAAAACAAAAAAAATCCATCTTATAATAAGATGGATTTTTTAAATAAGTTATGTTTTGCTTTTAACTTAAAGCTTCCTTAATTCTTTTAATTGCTTCTCTTAATTGCAATTCTGATGCTGCATAAGACATTCTAATACAATTTGGTGCACCAAAAGCCTCACCAGTTACTGTTGCAACATTTGCTTTTTCTAAAATAAATAAAGAAAAATCGCTTGCATTTTCTATAGTAACTCCGTCTATTGTTTTACCAAAAAATGCTGAAATATCTGGAAAAACGTAAAAAGCCCCTTCTGGTACATTTACTTTAAAACCTTCTATTTCTCTTAACAAACCAACTACAAGGTCTCTACGAGTTCTAAACTCGTCTACCATATATTGTATTTTAGAAACTGGCGCTAATACAGCGGTAATGGCAGCTCTTTGTGCAATACAGTTTGTACCAGAAGTAACTTGCCCTTGCATTTTAGTACAAGCTTTAGCAATCCATTCTGGGGCACCAATATAACCGATTCTCCAACCTGTCATAGCAAATGCTTTTGCTAAACCATTAACAGTTATTGTTCTATCGTACATACTTTCTATGGCAGCAAAACTAAAAGGTTTAGCACCATAGTTTATGTGCTCGTAGATTTCATCTGATAAAACATAAACTTGCGGATGATTTTCTAATACTGCAGCCAAAGCTCTGTATTCTTCTTCGCTATACATAGAACCACTTGGGTTGTTTGGCGAGTTAAAGAATATCATTTTTGTTTTTGGTGTAATTGCACGTTCTAATTGCGCTGGCGTAATTTTAAAATCGTCGTCTATAGAAGACGGAATTTCTACAAATTTAGCTTGACTTAATATAGATATTGCAGAATAACTAACCCAATATGGTGCAGGTAATAAAACTTCGTCACCAGGGTTTAACAACACTTGTGCAACATTTGCAATAGATTGTTTTGCACCTGTAGAAACTACAATTTGACTAGGTTTGTAATTGATATTATTATCACGTTCAAATTTTGTGCAAATAGCTTCTTTTAGCTCTAAATAACCATCTACAGGCGTGTAAGAATTATAATTTTGATTTACAGCTTCTATTGCTGCTTCTTTAATAAAATCTGGAGTGTTAAAATCTGGTTCTCCTAAACTTAAACTTATAATATCTTTTCCTTCTGCCTTTAATTCTCTGGCTTTAGCAGCCATTGCTAATGTTTGCGAAACAGGTAAACTGTTAATTCTGTCCGATAATGGATGTTTCATTGTGTACTACTGTTAGTTGTGTGTATTTGTTATGCTATTTCTGGGTTTTGACCTAAAACTCCTAAGTGTCTAAAATGTTCTATAATTGCTTTACGCATGGTATCGTATTCATTATAAGGTAAATTAAACTCACTTGCAGTTTCTTTTACAATTTTAGCTAATTTATTATAATGTACATGAGAAATGTGCGGAAAAATATGATGTTCAACTTGATGATTTAAACCACCCGTATAGAAATTTACCAACCAATTACTAGGAGCAAAGTTAGATGTAGTATATAATTGATGGACTGCCCAAGTGTGTTCTAAATTACCGTCTTTATCTGGTAATGGCATATCTGTATTTGGTACGATGTGTGCCAATTGAAAAACCAAACTCAAAATCATACCGGCAGTATAATGCATCACAAAAAAACCAATGATAACTTTCCACCAAGAAATATCTAATACTAAAATTGGTAAAGCAATCCATAGTGCATAATACGCTACTTTAGAGATTACTAATTTGGTCCATTCTGTTGTAGGATTCGGAAATTTACCATAAGATAATTTTCTTTTTAAATACCTGCGCATTTGCTTTACATCTGTTGTAATTGCCCAGTTTATTGTTAATAAACCATATAAAAATATAGAATAATACTTTTGAAATTTATGAATGTTAAACCATTTAGAATGTTCTGAAAAACGGATTATTCTACCAGCATCTATATCTTCATCATGGCCTTCTACGTTAGTAAATGTATGGTGTAAAACATTGTGTTGCACTTTCCAGTTATACACATTACCTGCTAAGATGTATATGCTACTTCCCATTAATTTATTTACCCATTTTCTTTTAGAAAAAGATTCGTGGTTTGCATCGTGCATAACATTCATACCAACGCCTGCCATACCAACACCCGTTAAAACCATTAATAACGCCATTGCCCATTGTGGCATAGATACAGTTAATACAAGTATAAAAGGAATTAAAAATAAAGAAAACATTATAATTGCTTTTGAGTACAATTTCCAGTTTCCGGTTCTTTTAATGTTATTTTCTTTAAAATAAGTATTTACTCTTTTATTTAGAGTTCTAAAAAATTTAGCTTTATCAACTCTAGAGAAAGTTATTGTTTTCATTCAGTATTTTAATATTGATTTGCAAAAATAATCTTTTTGAAATTGCTTTTTATGATAAACGTCAGGTTTTGTTACTAATTGTTTGTTAACAATAACTATTTTTGCATTTCAAACATTACAAAGATGGATATCATTCACAAATATTTTAAAAATTTATCAGAAACACAAATAGCACAATTTAGCAAGTTGCAAGAATTGTATAAAGATTGGAATTTAAAAATTAACGTTGTTTCTAGAAAAGATATAGACGAGTTGTATTTACGCCACGTTTTACATTCTTTAGGAATAGCAAAAGTAATGCAGTTTAAGCCAGGTTCTAAAGTAATGGATGTTGGTACAGGTGGTGGTTTTCCAGGAATTCCGTTAGCAATTTTATTTCCAGAAACTCAATTTCATTTAGTAGATTCTATTGGTAAAAAGATTAAAGTTGTAAATGAAGTTAAAGAAGGCTTAGGTTTAGAAAATGTAAAAACTTTTAATTGTAGAGTAGAAGAAATTAACGATAACTACGATTTTATTGTAAGTAGAGCAGTGGCACAAATGGAAACTTTTGTTGGTTGGACAAAAGGCAAAATTGCTAAAAAACAAAATCACGATTTAAAAAACGGAATTTTATATTTAAAAGGAGGAGATTTATCTGAAGAACTGAAATTATATACATCTGCAACAATTTATAACCTACCGGATTATTTTGAAGAAGACTTTTTTGAAACAAAAAAAGTAGTGCATTTAGGCATGAAGTTTAAAGGGTAATCAATTAACAAATCATTAGTAAACGAGTTTGCCCATTTTCTTTTGGTGCTCTATGTATACAAGGTAAAACTGTACTTGTAGGATGGTCTACAGCAAGTTTCCAGAAATTCCCGATGCCCAAGTTTGTAATTAGTGCATCGGGATTTGCTTTGTAATGCAAATCAAAATAGAAGTCTGATAAAAAAGCTTCAAAATCTTCTTCTTTGCCGTCATGTAATTTTAGTAATTCTTCTCTAATTTCGGGTATCAAGATTTTTTGGGTCGCTTCAGTGTTCGAAACAATATCACTTGCTGCTCCAAAATAAGTACATAGAAAAGTTGCTGTTGGTATTGGCGATTTATCTACATGAAAAGAATACACATCAGTTGGAAAAAATGGATAACTGTCATCAGCATCGTAGTTTTTAATAATGTTTAAAACGGGCGCCGCACCTTTTTCCTCTAATACATTCATGTCATTCAAAAGTATTTCTCGGGCTAAATTCCCTTCTATACTCAATTCTAAAGATTCTAAATCTTTTACACTGATTACTGTAATTTTATCATTACAAATTATTTTATCTATTATTTCAGCAAAATTACCTAGTAACGTGCGTTTTAAACAAATTGCATTTGTGTTTTCTTGAAAAGGAGTTTTTAATAGAGCATCAAAACTAAAAACTTCTTTAACGTTTTTATTCTGATTTAAAGATAAGCTCATAAAAATGTATGAAATTTTATTAGGTAAAAATTAAAAAATTGAAGAAGCTGTTTCGGTAGTAAATTTTTCTAAAAACAACATTCCTTTACAAGAATTTCCTTTTTTATTTAACTTCGGGCTCCAAACAGCAATACAATACTTATCTGGATGAATTGCTACAATTCCGCCACCAACACCAGATTTACCAGGTAAACCAACACGAAAAGAAAATTCACCAGATTCATCATAAAAACCGCAGGTAAGCATTATAGCATTAATTCTTTTTGTTTGACTTTCTGTAACGATAGAATTACCTTTATGCGTAGTATAATTTTCTTCTGTTAAGTACATAAAGATTTCTGTTAACTCTTTACAAGTTAATTCTAAAGAACAGATATGGAAATAGAAATCTAAAACATCATCTACATTGTTTTTGATGTTACCAAAAGATTTTATAAAATTACAAAGTGCAACATTTCTAAAACCAGTTCTTTTTTCTGATTCAGCAACTTTTTCGTTATAATTAAGTTGATAATTGTTTGCAATTTCTCTGCAAAAATTTAAAAATTCCTCTTTCGGATTTTTTAAATGACCAATTAAAACATCGCAAACTACAATTGCACCAGAATTAATAAACGGATTTCTAGGAATACCTTTATCAGATTCTAATTGTTGCAAAGAATTAAAAGGATTTCCAGAGGGTTCTACATCAACACGTTGCCACAAGTTTTCACCTTCTAATTGATAGGCTAATGTTAAAGATAAAATTTTTGAAATACTTTGTATAGAAAACTTTTTTTCAAAATCACCAACACCATAATTTTTTTTATCAATAGTTGTAATACTAACGCCGAAGTTTTCAGCAGAAATACAACCTAATTCTGGTATGTAATTGGCAACTTTACCATCGTCTTTAATGTCTTTTATTTCAGAATAAATATTCTCAATTATCGTTGGATATTTTTTCATCTATTGTATTAAAATTTTATGAGACCAAACTTAGCTAAAATGAAACTTATAATACCGATTAACACTGATAAAATCACACCAAACAATAATACACCAATTAAAAACCTAAAAAATTTTAAAACAGATGTACCTATAGAAAGTTTGTATAATTTTTTAAAAGCATATAAATAATATAGAATGTATGCAATTACGCTGTAAAAGTAAATTGAAGGATGAATTAACATCGCAGCAAAAAAGGCAATGATAGAAAAGTAAGTTGTTAAACCATATAAATAAGAATTCATTACAATATGTTCACCAAAATTATGTGGTTTTCTATAGGTCCATTTACTTAACAAAGCATAAAATGGTAAAAACAAAAAAGTTAAGAGGTTATAATATCGGAGCATAAACTGCATTATGTTCTCTGAAACCTCTAATTGTTTCTGAGCCATTTTCTTATTTCTCTCCATTTTTTTAAGTTCTTCTTTAGATACGTTTTTAAATGCAGATACATCTAAATTTGCAGTTTCTCTAAGTTGACTTATATCTTCTGATCTAAAGTTACTTTGCATGTTTATAAAATCGTCTGCAAAATAATTAAATATTATAAGCGATAAACCAGCACCAATAGCTAAAAAAGCAAAAGGATTCACGTATTTTTTACGAACTCCTGTAAGGTATTCTGTTAAAACTTCATCTGGATTAGTTACCATCTTTTTTAAAGTCAAGAAAAACTTACTATCAATACCAAATACATTAATAACTAATTCTGTAACAAGTTGTCTAAACGTAATTCTACTAACAATAACTTTTGCGCCACAATTATCACAAAACTGGGCGTCGTTTTCTAGCTTTTCTTCACAATTTTTACATATCATAAATCAAATATAAATAAAAAAGGAACTACATTTCTGTAGTTCCTTTTTAAATTTTTTATGTTCAATTAGAAGTTTTATAAAGCTTCTACAAACAAACCTTCGTCTGTTTTACTTACTTTGGCAACTTCTTTTTTAGTTAAACCTTTAATTGTTTTATCCCATTTTTTATTAGATAAACCAGATTGAGTTTTTAAATCGTTTAAATCTATTTTTTCTGCTTTTTCAATCATTGCTAAAACAGCTTTTTCTTCGTCGTTTAACTCGATAGAAGGTGCTTTCTTTTCTGGTCTCATTTGAGGAAAGAAAAGTACTTCTTGTATCGATTGGTTATTGGTTAAAAACATAATTAATCTGTCCATTCCAATACCCATACCAGAAGTAGGAGGCATACCATACTCTAAAGAACGTAAGAAATCGTGATCTATAAATTCGGTAGCTTCATCGTCTCCTTTTTGAGCCAATTTAAGCTGATGTTCGAAACGTTCTCTTTGATCAATCGGGTCGTTTAATTCTGAATATGCATTTGCAATTTCTTTACCGCAAACCATTAATTCAAAACGCTCTGTTAATTCTGGATTGTCTCTATGCTCTTTACAAAGCGGCGACATTTCTTTAGGATAATCTGTAATAAATGTTGGCTGAATGTAGTTTCCTTCACATTTTTCACCAAAAATTTCATCAATTAATTTTCCTTTACCCATTGTTTCATCAACAGGAATATTCATGCCTTTAGCCGCTTCTCTAATTTCATCTTCAGTTTTTCCTGTAATGTCAAAACCAGTAAAATGCTTAATAGAATCTGCCATTGTAACTCTAGCATAAGGCGCTTTAAAGTCTATTTTATGTTCACCAAAAGTTGCTTCAGAAGTTCCGTTCACAGCAATTGCACAATGTTCTAATAATTTCTCACAGAAATCCATCATCCAGTTGTAATCTTTGTAAGAAACATAGATTTCCATGGCTGTAAATTCAGGATTGTGAGTTCTATCCATTCCTTCGTTTCTAAAGTTTTTAGAAAACTCATAAACCCCATCAAAACCACCAACAATTAATCTTTTTAGATATAACTCATTCGCAATTCTCATGTATAAAGGTATGTCTAAAGAATTGTGATGTGTAATAAATGGTCTTGCTGCAGCACCACCCGGAATTGGTTGTAAAACTGGCGTTTCAACTTCAAAATAACCAGCATCATTAAAGAAAGAACGCATTGCATTAAACAATTTTGTTCTTTTAATAAAAACTTCTTTTACATGTGGGTTTACAACTAAATCTGCATAACGTTGTCTGTAACGCATCTCTGGATCTGTAAAAGCATCATAAGTAACACCGTCTTTAACCTTTGGCATTGGTAAAGGCTTTAATGCTTTAGATAATAACTTAAAATCTTTAACCATTACAGTTTTTTCACCAACTTTAGTTGTAAAAAGTGTTCCGGTAATTCCTACAAAATCGCCTAAATCTAATAATTTCTTAAAGACATTATTGTATAAAGATTTATCTTCGCCAGTACAAATTTCATCTCTATTAAAATAAAGTTGAATTCTACCTTCACCATCTTGTAGCTGAGCAAAAGAGGCTTTACCTTGTATATTAATTACCATTAATCTACCTGCAATAACCACCTGTTTATCTTCCGCAAAGTTCTCTTTAATCTCTTTCGAATTGGTATCTACCGGAAATAATTCTGCAGGATAAGGGTTGATACCCAAATCTCTTAATTTTGTAAGCTTTTCTCTACGTACAACTTCTTGTTCTGATAATTGCATTTCTTATATATTAATGATAAATTTTTAAAGACTGCAAAGATACAATCTTTCAAGAATTTAACAATTGAAGATTTCGAGAAAATATTAAATAATTCTTGTAGATATCATAAAACGTTGTATATTTGCCCGCTACTTTTTGTTGAGGTAGCATTTAGTTGTGTTGTTTGGCACTTTATAAAAAGTGTCGTGGTTTTGTTAACCAATGGAAAGCTTCCCTTAAATGGGACGCTTTTTTTTTGCTCTCAACTCAAGTAAAATTTTCTTTTTTTGAAGCTATTCCTGCTTTTGCACTCGCTTTTTTTATTCAGAAAAAAATAAAAAAGAGCTCAAACAAATGCTGCATCAGGGCTAAGTGTATTTATTAGCTTTTCTACAACTCTAAGATGTCTCATAATTTCTTAGAAACTTTTATCTTTTAATAAATTTAAAAATTAGAAAAAAGAGGCTTTGTATTCCCAAAATTTCATCAAAAATAGAATTACAAAAACAAAAGATACCGAGAATTTTATTGTTGCAGAAGCCAATATTCCTATAAACGAGCCAAAAGAAGCTTTTAAAGCTCTGTTTGTATCTTTACTATCAAACATTAATTCGCCAATTAATGCACCAAAAAAAGCACCAATTAACAAACCAAAGGGAATCGGAATAAAGAACAAGCCAATAAATAAACCAAAGGTTGTACCGTAAACACCGTTTTTACTTCCGCCAAATCGTTTGGTTCCTATGGCCGGAATTATATAATCTAATACCCAAATTAAAATTGCAATTGCCAGTGTAATTCCTAAGAAAGTCCAATTTATTGCAATTATAGATGTAAAATGTAAGGTTAATAAACCCAACCAACCCGTTAACGGACCAGGCAAGACAGGTAAAAAAGACCCCACAATTCCTAATAGAACAAGTAAGAAACCTATAAATAGTAAGAAAATATCCATTATCATTTTTATAGTAAGACGAAGTTATAAAAGGTTTGTTACATAAATTTATAACTAAAAAATTAGTTTAAACTAATTTTTTAGTTATATTTGTATTGTTGAACTAAAAACTTAGTTATAAAATGAGTAAACAATTAACAAAAGCAGAAGAGCAAATAATGCAAGTGTTGTGGGATTTAAATGAGGCTTCTGTAAAAGATATTATAGCAATTTTACCAGAACCAAAGCCAGCATACAATACAGTTTCTACAATAGTAAGAATTTTAGAAAATAAAGAATTTGTTGCACACAAACCATTAGGTAGAGGTTTTATGTATTACCCAATAATAGATAAAGAAACTTACAGTAACCAAAGTTTACATAAATTAATGAATGGTTATTTTAATGGGTCTTTTAAAAGTATGGTGTCTTTTTTTGTAAAAGAAAACAAGATGGATGTTAAAGAGTTAGAATCTATTTTAAAAGAAGTTAATAAGAAAGAATAAAAAATTAAATGCTATGATTAATTACATAATTCAAGTAATCTTATTTCAAACATTGTTTTTAACTATTTATGATTTCTTTTTAAGCAAAGAAACTTTTTTCACTAAAAACAGATGGTATTTGTTAAGCACACCAATACTTTCTTTTTTATTGCCATTAATAAAAATACCTACGTTTCAAAAAGCGGTTCCGCAAGAATATATTGTGTACTTACCAGAAATAGTTTTATCACCAGAAGCTATCATCCAGAAATCGACCTGGTATCAATCTATAAATTATATAGATATCATATTTGCTATTGGCGTCATTGTTTTTTCAGTAGTTTTTTTATCGAAATTAATACAGATATTCAAGCTTATAAATTCATACAAACTTATTAGAAAAGTTGGTTATACTTTGGTTTTAATTCCGAATCAATCTAAAGCATTTTCGTTTTTCAATTATATTTTTTTGGGAGAAGAAATTCCAGAAAATCAAAAAGAACAAATAATTGCACACGAGTTAGTGCACAGTACTCAAAAGCACTCTTTAGATTTATTGTTGTTTGAGTTTTTAAAAATTGTTATGTGGTTTAATCCGATGATTTTTATTTACCAAAAAAGAATTACGCTAGTGCACGAGTATATTTCTGATGAAGTTGCCACGAAAAATGAACCCAAAGAAAATTACATAAATAAATTGCTATCAAGTTTTTTTCAGGTTGAAGATATTGCGTTTATCAACCAATTTTACAAACAAACATTAATTAAAAAAAGAATTATTATGATGAAGAAAAAACAATCAAAAAAAATGAATCAACTAAAATACTTAGTATTGATTCCGGTATTAATAAGTATGCTTTTTTATACTTCTTGTTCTGAAAATGATGTAAATGAAGTTAGTGGACAAAAAAAGCTTGTAAAATTATATTACAATGATAATGGGAAAATCAATGTTAATACAGGAAAAAAAGAAACCTATTTCGATTCTTACTTAGGAATAGGAGAAGAATTTAGATTACCTCAAGGAGAAGAGTTAGCGTTTGAGGATTTAAATGATGGTGAAAAAGAAGAATATTTATCTAGAATGAATATCTTAGATAGTTTTGCAAAAGCTAGAAACAGAGAGAGAATTGTAAGTTTAAAAATTTTCTCTTATAAAGATAACAGAAAGGTTTTAGTTATGGTTCCTGATTTTTCTGTTATGAAAAAAGAGAAAAGAAGCTCTAAAGATAGTTCTGTAAATATTTTAAAAATAGAAAAGGCTCCAACTTTTCCGGGATGTGAGGAAGGAGATAAAAATTGTCTTCATAAAAGTATTCAACAACATTTTAGTAAAAATTTTGATGCTAACTTGCCAAATAATTTGGGCTTATCATCAGGCAAAAAAAGAATTTTTGTTGGTTTTAAAATAGATAAGAATGGAGACGTTATAGATGTGCAAGCAAGAGCTCCGCATCCAGAAATTAAAGAGGAAGTTTTAAAAATAATGAATTCTTTACCTAAAATGATTCCTGGTGAAAATAAGGACGGAAAAGTTGTGGTAAGTTACAATGTACCATTAACTATTATGGTAAACTAAATTAAAATAAATGAAAAAGAGAATTTTAATTGTATTACTATTTGTGGTAGTAAAAGTCGGGGCGCAAACCTCGGCTTTTTCTGCGATAGACAGTTTATCAGATAATGGTAGATATCATTTAGCATTAAAAAAACTAAAAGCAATAAAAGACCAATCGTTTTTGTCAAACTATAAAACTGCTGTTATTTACGAATCTATCGATAATTATAAAGAAACAGCGAATTATTTAGAAAAAGCCTTAAAATTTAAAGAAGACAAAAAAGCGAGTCTAAAATTGGCAAAAGCATATCAAAAGTTAAGTAAATCGAATCAATCAATTGCTATTTATGAGAAATTATTGGCAAAAGATTCTTTAAACTTAATTTTAGAATATCAATTGGGTAAATTGTATTTACAATATAGAAAAAGTAAAAAAGCCATTTCTTTATTTAAAGATTTAATAGAAAAAGATAGTACAAATGCACATTATGCTTATCAATTAGGTTTAGCATATGCATATATAAAAGATAGAGATAGAATGATAAACAGTTTTATCGAAACCTATAAAAAAGATAGTTTACATGTAAAGTCAATTTCAAAATTGGCACTTAGTTTTTTTAAATTAAGAGAAAAAGATTCTACTTATTTATTTATCAATAAAGGTTTAGCAGTGGCGCCAAATCATATAAATATTAATAAGGTGAAGGTAAATCAATTATACAGAGAGAAAAAATTTAAAGAAATTGTATCCGTTCTGTTAAAATTAGATAGTATTAAACCTATGGATTTGTTTACAAACACAATGTTGGGTAAAGTGTATTATAATTTAGAAGATTTTGAAAATGCAAAACTAAGATTTGAAAATTCAGCAGAATTAGATGCAACTAATTATAAGACTTATACTTATTTAGGTCATATTGGTATGAAAAAAGAAGATTTTACAAAGGCAATGTTTAATTACTATAGAGCCACAACTATTGGTAAAGAAAAACGAGACGAAGAATATTATGGTTTGGCATCTGCATATTATAAAATGAAACGACCAAAAATGGCTCTGCGTTTTTATGAAAAAGCTTTCGAAGAAAACCGTAAAAATTACAACGCCAAATTTCAGGTAGCTAAAATAACAGATGATCTTTATAAGGATAAAAAAATGGCTTACAAACAGTATAAAAGTTACAATGACCGTTTTGCGAATATAGATAAAGTAGAAAGTGAATATGTACAAAAAAGAATTTCTGAAATTAAAAAAGACTACTTTATGAGAGGTGAGAAGTTAGAAGAGTAATTCATTAAATTTTAGTAGTTTTACGTTGAAAATAAAACATTATTTCAATTACTCCTAAAAATGAGATTACTTCTAACACTATTACTTACATTTTCTTTTTCTATACAAGCACAAGACAATAAAGATTTGGCAAGAGTTTATTTTAATAAAGCTCTTAAAAGTTTTGAAGCCTTAGATTTAGAAAAAACAACCAAATACTTACAAAAAAACAGAGAATTAAATAACGGAATTACTCAAGAGAAAATTGCCGCTTTTGGTGCTAAGTTTTTTCATGATTTAGGTGATTACACAAAAGCAGAAGAATATTTTAAAGCTTACTTTAAATTAAATAAAAATAAATCTTCACAAGCCTATAAAGATATGCTTGTTGCATATACCAACAATTTAGATGCTAAAGATTCACCTAATAAATCGGTAAATAAATTAAAAGTTTTAAAGCAAAAAAAGGAAAAGCAAGATGCTTTAGATAACGCAAAAAATCTAGCATTAAAAAAACAAGAAATTGCACGGTTAAAAAAGGCTATCTTATCTCTAGAAAAATCCCTTTCTTATGTATCTAATAAAAATTCTGATCAATATAAAAAGATGAAGTCTTCTTTAGATAAAATGAAAGAAAACTTAAACTCTTTAGGCGGAACATTAAATACTTCTGATACAAATGTTTCAAAA
>JAHDHO010000064.1 GCA_020631275.1 Polaribacter sp.
TAATCTGGTGCAGAACCACCATCTGTGTTTGTGTAACCAATTCCTACTCCACCATTATCAACATCATAAGCATTATCGATACCATCATTGTCTGTATCTGATCCCGAAGGGGCAACATATGTTGTAGTTGATTGTCCTTCAATATTATCAATAATTCCGTCATTATCAATATCTATATCTAAATAATTTTTTACACCATCGCTGTCTCTATCTTTATTAAATCCAAAACTTCCTAAAATATTACCACTAAAATCTGGGTCATTGGTATCTGCTAAACCATCTGCATCTGCATCTGCTGGTATTCCTGTACCAACAATACCATTATTATCGCCATCTGTTACTTCAAAATTACCTTCAAAAGTATCTGGTAATCCATCGCCATCTGAATCTAAATCTAAATAATTAGGAATTGTATCTGTATCTGAATTTAAAAATGTTGGAAAAGTTCCTTCATTATCAATAGTGTCATGCCAACCATTATTGTTTGCATCAATAAAACCATCTACAATACCATCATTAGTGGTATCGTTATAAGTTACATTATTAGAAAAAGCTTCTTCTGTATCTGAAATACCGTCGTTATCTGAATCTCTATCTAAAAAGTTAAATAAGTTTGCATTTATATCTGATGCAGCATCTGTATTTATTGGATTATTTGCTGCAACACCACTTTCTGCGGCAGTTTCTAAACCATCTGCAAAACCATTTGCACCAACACTAACTGCTGCTGCATCTGCAATACCGTCATTGTTTGTGTCTGCATAACCCGCTTCTAAAACATCTGGAATAGCATCGTTATCTGAATCTAAATCTAAGTGATTTGGAATTCCGTCACCATCAAAATCAAAACCTGTAGCAATACCGTTTCCGTCTAATGTTCCAGAATCTGCATCTAAGTAATTTGGAGTTCCATCATTATCTGCATCTGCAGTTGGATCTGTACCTAATCCTTCAACAGTATCTAAAATTCCATCATTATCAGAATCTAAATCTGCTATATCTGCTACACCATCATTATCTGAATCTGGATTTACAACTATTGTTAAAGTAGAGGTTGCTGGTGAACCAAGAGAATCTGTAATATTGTAAGTAATTACAGGAACTGGTCCATTGAACCCAGTATTTGGTGCAAAGCCATAACTACCATCATTATATACAACAAAATTTCCTACCCCTGAAATAGATGTTACAACACCTGCATTTATAACAACCCCCTCTCCCTGAACACTATAGCTTCTAACTATAAGAGAATTATCATCTACATCTATATCATTACTTAAAACCCCATTTGCTGCATTGACTGATATATTTATATTTTCTGTAGTTGAATTTACATCTGCATTTGCTTCAGGAGCGTCATTTACAGATGTTATTGAAATATCTAGTAAAGCTTCATTAGATGCAAAACCACTATCATCATTTATTGTATAGTTGATGTCTGCATCGCCATTAAAATTATCTTCAGGAGTAAAAGTTACATTACCTGCAGCATCTACAGTGTAAGTTCCTTTACCTGCAATTACTAAAGGAGTTCCTGTTTCTCCTGTATTTCCTGCATCTGTAGGATCTATTAAAATTATTGTTGATGGCACAACATTGCCATCTTCATCTGTATCATTATTACCAATTGTTGCAATATTAACAGGATTATCTTCTAATGCAGTTCCTGCGTCTGAATTTGCAACTGGTAAATCGTTTACAGCTGTTATTGTGATATCTGCTGTACCTGTTACTGGTGCTGCTATTCCGTCTGAAACTGTGTACGTAAATTCTCCCGGATCTGCTGCTCCGTCGTAAGCAGTTGGTGCATCATAAATTAAACCATCTACCTCTGCTGCAGTTAAATTAGAATTGTTTGCAACAACATCTCCGTTTGCTTTTTTAACAACACCTAAATTTGGCAAACCTGTAACTGTTATTGTAATTGCATTTGCATCTGGATCAGTAGGCGCCATTAAACCTAATGGTGTACCCGTACTTTCTTCTGCAACCGTAATTGCGTTGCTACTTGCTACTGGCGGATCATTTGTAAAAACAGTTAATGTACCTGCATCTGAAATTGTAGGACAAGCATAAGTAGACTTAGAAACAACAACTCTATATTTGTAATTATTCTGCGCGCTTGTTACACCTGTAATAGTTAATGTATTTGTAGCTGTACCAGAATAAACACCACCGTCTAAAACAGTATTGTAAACTGTACCACCATCTGTACTAATTTCCCATTGAAAAATTGTACCATCTGTAGTTACCGTAAAAGTAGTGTTTTTTCCTACTTCTATATTTCTATTTGGTGGTTGTACAGTAATTGCTGCTGCTGTTCCTGCTGTAGTAACATTTGTATTTGAACCTGTATAAGCTGTTGTAAATCCTGTAACTCTACCGTTTGTTGCGTTATAACCTGAACCTTGAACTTCTCCGGGCATTGTTGAGCTTTCTGTATGACCAGCTTCTAATACATCGTTACAACCATCACCATCTGCATCTGTATCAAATTGATCTATAGTTCCGTCTAAATCTATATCATATCTATCGTCTATGTTATCAGAATTTGAATCTACAAAACCGGAAATTGCAGGATCTTGGTAATCTAAAACTCCGTTATCATTAGTATCAACAATCGGGTCTCCGCTTGAAACATTTTCTGCCGAATCTAAGATACCATCATTATCATCATCTAAATCACAACCATCTGCAACACCATCATTATCGTTATCTAAATTATCATCAAAACCATTACATTCATCCACAGAATCTAAAACTCCGTCACCATCTGTATCTCCATCTACAACTACAATAATTTGTGCAGTTTCGCAATTATTTGCATTTGAACTATCACAAATTTTATAAACTAAAGTATAACTTCCTGTTGCAGAATTTGCTGGTACAGATACTAAACCATCTGCATTAATTGTAGCACCGGTTAAGCCGTCTAAATCTATTAATGAGACTGTAACATTGGTAGAAGTTGCTGTTACACCATCTATTGTATCATTTGTAAAAACATTACCAGCAGTCCCACCATTAATACCATTTACAGCTGTTGCTGAAAAATCATCATTTGTTGCAACAATATTTGATATTGCAAATACTGATGCAAATGAAATATCATCTTCATGAACATTTTCTGTATGAGTTGCAGTTTCTGCCGTAGTAATTTCTGTACTTGTAACACTAAATACATTATCTACTTTTGTAGCTGTAATATCTGCTGCAGTAATTGTGTAAGAACCTGTGTACACCCAGCTCTCATCTGCATCTAAAATACTATTGTTATTTAAGTCTCCGCTATTTAATGTCATAGCAGTTCCTTTAGAGCTTGAAATCGCTACATTATTTAAAGGAATTGCACCAGAATTATATACCGCAACGCTATAATTAATTATATCGCCGGCATTTTTACTTCCGTCTGGAGTAGTTGCATTTGGCACAATTATAATCGTTTGAGCGAAACTTGCGCTAATTGAAATAAATAAGAATGTGACAAGCAGAAATAACTGCCTTGTCTTTTTACTAAATTTATTTTTCAAGTTGAAAAGTGTGTACATTTTTTCCATCTTTTTAAATTTATTTATTAGTTATTACTGTTAGGTGTAGAATCTTTATCTGTTTCTGATGTAGAAAAGATTTCTGTATTGTTTGTAATAATTACACCTAAAGTATTTATTGTTGCTGCTATTTTAAGTTCTACAGAGTCATTAACTCCTATTGTAAGAGAACTTAAATCCCAGATACCAGTTGTTGGGTTGTAGGTTGTATTTGCTGCAATTACAGAACTTGCTGCATTGTATGTTAAACCTGCTGGAAGTAAATCTCTTACCTGAACATTTGTTACAGGTTGAGGTCCCGAGTTAGTTAACACCAATGTAAATATTACTGTTTCACCAATCTTTAAAATTGGTTTATCAACCTTTTTTATTATGTTTAAATCTATAGCACAAGCTAAACTTACATTTGCATCTTTAACATCGTTTGTAGAAGCTTGAGTAAAACCAGTTGCTCCTTGGCCACTAACAACAGGACTTCCGCTTGCATCTACATTAGCCCCTAAATTTTGTGAACTTCCACCAACACTACCTCCTGTAAAAGTTGATAATTTATCTAAAGTTAATGTTGCTGCACCTTCAATTGCATCTGGACATCCGTCATTGTCGCTATCTGTATCGAATTTATCAGGAATACCATCATTATCGGTATCTATTAACTTACAGCCTTCAAAGATAAAGTCTATACCATCTCCTGCCGTAAAGTCTACAGCTCCTGTACTATTAAATTGTACAATATTGAATGTATATGAACTTACAACACCATTTATACTTATAGATCCTGACCCCTCACCACCAGCACAATCAGGAGCTCCTTGGCCATTGTCAGTTCCAGCATCAGCTCTTCTAAACGTTTTACCATTATTTACCATTTCAAAGCCATTAAAGGTACTTAACAATCTAGCAGTATCATCTGCTTGAAGTGTCCACTTAGAAGTGTTAAGATCATTTCCATTAGTACCCCCAACACCGGCCCAATGCATTTTTGGGTTTTCTATTTTTACAGGATTACCGGCTGTATCTATATACTCTACAATAAAATTAGTGTTTAATACTGCTGGTTGAGCAGGTTGAAAACCTACTAAAACTTGAAGTCCGTCTTCACCTTGCAGTGGTCCATAATCTGAATCAAAATTAGCACATGTAGGATCGAAAGGACCATTTTGAGGAAAACCAGCTGCATCCCAATAAGTTGTGAAATTTTCCATAGTTACACGAACTTTTAAATCAGCTGACATAGAAGATTCCCAAACCCCATTACCTAGATCTGTCCATATTCCTGTTTTTCCACAATTTCCAATTTCATCCGCGTCTAAAATACCATCATTATCATCATCTACATCAACATTATCTGGCACACCATCATTATCGTTATCGTTGCATGCTACTACAGCTGCGTTTACATAATAAGGATTTAATGAACCATAAGAAGCACCCGAAACTCTACCTTGAGCATCTGAAGTAGGTGTTCCACTACCGTAAAACCCATCATTATCAATATCTGCTTTATCTATAGAACCAAAATATGCTTCATTGGCATCTGTACAACCATCATTGTCAGAGTCAAAATCTAAGTAATTAGGAATACCATCGTTATCTGAATCTGTAGCTTTACACGCAAATAATATAAATTCAATTCCGTCTCCACCAGCACCAGCAGGACCTAATTGTGTAAAATTAACGGTAAAAGTAGATACCAATCCATCAATTTCTACTGTACCTGCGGCAGTACCATCAATATCATTTTGAGAACTCTCTGCACTATATGTTGCAGATTGTTGTAAAGTTGCTCCGTCATCTCTTACGCTAGTAGATGTTGCTAAGAAGTCATCTGTACCTGCCAACTTCCTCCAGGTTAAACCATTTAAAAGATTTATTACTGCACTATTTTGCGTTGTTCCTTCAGAACCTCCAATTCTGTCAAAATTTATAGTCGGATTTTTAACATATACCGGATCACCATTAGTATCAACGTATGTAACTGTCATTACGGAGTTCCAATTAAAAACACCTTGTAAAGAAGCATCTCCTGCCAAATCTTGATCCCAAGCTGTTAAATTATTAAAAGCCCCTGTTGTAAAGTTATCTGTAGCAGTATTATTTGTAACCACAACGTTTGCTATAACTCCATTACCAAAATTATAAGATGCAGTTTGCCCAGACATTGCCCAAACACCAGATTGCGTTAAAGTACAACTACCTTCTGCAGTGTTTAAAATACCATCATTATCTGAATCTAAATCATCTTTATCTGCAATACCATCATTATCTATATCGTCTTCTTTATCATAAGAGATAACATTTACATTATCAATGGCTAAATCTCCTGTAAAATTAGTACCTACAACACCCTCGAACCTAATTGTAACATTTTGACCTGCATATGCACTTAAATCTATAATTTTTAACCTCCAAACATCACCTTGATTCCCGCTAATTGAATACACATTTGTAAAAGCACCTCCGTTTGCACTTACTAGTACATTTAAGGTACCAATGGTACTACCAAACAAGTGATGATTAAATGACATTTGAGGGCTAGCTCTTTCTGTAAAATCAAAAGTTTTCTGAAACCACGCTCTTTCACCAACTGCTCTAGGAAAACTTGTTTCTATATACATATAAAAACTACCTGCAGAACCAGTTGTTGGACCAGTTGCATTGGCCGCATTACCTTGCCTTGTTGGTGTTAAACCAGATAAATTAGTCCAATCGAAATCATCTCCTGCAACATTTTCCCATCCATCTAAACTATTTTCAAAACTATCTTGCCCATATGTCTTTTGAACCACAATTAAACTAAACATAAATACAATTGTAGCAACGGACTTAAAACTCTTTAAGTGCAAAAATATATTTGAAAATATTTCAAATATTTTAAATAAATATTTTTTCATAATCATATAGTATAATTATATAAACGCTTTAAACCGTAATTGTTAATATCAATTACAGGCTTTAATATATATATAGAAATGTATTTTAGTGTAAAAAAAATATACTCTGAAAACCTTAAAACCAAAGCACGAGAATAATTACTCTTCTTAAAAAAGGGAAGTGATGTAAGAAGTAGTTTTGATTTCATACGCTTTATAGGGTTAAAAAGTACAATCTTTACAAATTTAATAAAACTTTACAACACTTGTTAACAAATGTTAATGTTTTATCACTTACAAAAATAATTAATATGGTCTTGATAAGATAAATCTATCGATAAGATTCATTTTAAGACCGATGAAGTGCAGTATTGCTTAGTTTTCTGAATTTGGAAAAGAGTCTAAATCCTTTTGTTCTGTCTTAAAAATTTCTGCTGTATTGGTAATGATAGCGCCAGTTGTTGTAACTGTAGCTGCAATTTTTAATTCTATCGTTGTATTTTTAGCAATTGATATAGCGCTTAAATCCCAAATACCAGTCCCAGCTGTGTAAGTTGTATTTACTGGTATTGTAGATGCTGCTGCATTGTAGGTTAATCCTACTGGGAGTAAATCTTTTACTTGCACTCCAGCTGCATCATTATCACCACTATTAGTTAATTGTAATGTAAAAATTATGGTTTGCCCTTTTTTAGGCACTGCTTTATCCACAGTTTTTGTAATATTTAAATCTATTTCAAGAGCACTTACTTGAAAAGTATCTGTATTTCCAGAAGAAACCAAAGAAGTACATCCAAGAGTTATGCTATTTATGGTAACTGTTGTACTACCATTATTATTTAAATTAGGTGTGTTAAAAGAGCCGGAGTTTCCTGCAGTTACATTCATAGAAACATCTGTGGCTGCAAAGGTATTAGCACCAGAAATTGTATAATTAATTGTATAGGTTCCATTTGGTAAACTATTAGCACTTACAACAACTGTAGCTGTTGCTCCAGTAGTAATGTCTGAAACTGTAGTATTAAAACCAGAAACATCAGGAGGCACACAAGCTGTTGTGGTTATTGCTAAAACATTACTATCCGCAGTACAAGTAATTCCATTTAAAGTGCTAGTTACAATTCTTTTGTAATAAGTAGTTTGGCTAATATTACCTTCATCATAAACCAGAGAAGTTGCTCCAGAAATATCAGAAAATCCTGTTGTAGCATTTGTTGTACTTTTTTGCCATTGATAAGTTAAAGTACCTTCTCCTATAGGATTAACTGTAGATGTAAAAGCAGCTACATCTTCATTTTCTGTAATCGTTTGATTAGATGCAATTGTCCCTCCATTTGGTGTATTGTTAGTAATTGTAATTTGATATTCTGAACTTACTTTGTTTCCATTATTCTTTACTGTTAAAATACCAAAATAAACCCCTCCTTCTAGATTAGCTGGAACTGAAACCACAATTGGAGAAGTTGGTAAATTTGAATCTACAATATCTGTAAAACCTTTAAGATTTGCAGCGTCACTAAAATTAATTGAGTATTTTGTTGGAGAGTTTGTTGTGCTTGAATAAGAAAAATTAGCAGTAATAGTTCCAGAACATAAAGTTACATTGGTATTTGTTAAATTAATTGTAGGAGTACTAGCATCTACTATTGTTACTGTTATTGGATACGATTTTGAACACCCATTAGTTGTTTCAGTAATTACTAAATTCGCATTGTAAACTCCTACAGCTAAATTAGCTGGAACGTTTATAGAAATAGAACTAGGAGCTGCATTTAAAGTTCCTCCATTTACATCGACTAAACCTGCTCCATTTGCTGCACTATCAAAGTCTAAATTATATAGTACTGGAGAATTAGTAGATGCTGAGTAATCTAATAACAATGTTTGAGGACTAGAACTAAAACTAGCTGAGGGGTTTGCCCCTAAAGTTAAAGTTGGAGAAGGATTTACTGAAATAGATATATTATCTGCAGGATTTGATTCTGCTATTAAACAAACAATACCTATTCTAGAAGCTTTTACTTTTAGAGATGTAACAGTTGGCAATATCGGGTCTGAAGAAAGTATAAGATTTGCTGAAGGATTAGGTCCAACTTTAGCAGGACCAATCGCATTATCATTTTGATCAAAAATTTGATAAATAACTCCAGTTTCTGCAGATAAAACTCTTACATCAAAAATGCCTCCCTCACAAATTGGTGATGTAGAAACTGCTTCGATATTAGGTATATTTGGAGGTTTACATTGAACTGTTTTTGAATTAGAAAAATCACTATTACATTTTCCTGGTTCTTCAGCTACAACTGTAACTTGCGCCCCAGCATATAATTCTTCTATTGGAGCATCTAAACCACTAATAACCCAATTCCCAGAACCATCTATAACATCTGTGACTCCACTTATTTCAGAACCATCTAAAAATAATTTTATTACACTATTAGCTAATAAGCCAGAACTTGTGCCTGAAATACTAGCATCACCTTCAGTAATTGGGTCTGTGGTAATTACAAGAGTTGTAAAGCTTGTTTTTTGTGTAATTTGCACTTCGTTAGAGAGGTTACTTACAGTTTCAGAGCCATTTTGAGCAGTTGCAGCAATAAAGTTTCCTGCTGGTATATTTAAGGATGATAGAGTCCAAACACCTGAATTACTTACTGCTGTGGATCCTAAAAAAGTATCACTGGTTGTAACTCCTGCACTGTTTTTTGTATAAACTCTTATTATTGTTCCCGAAGATTCATTAGAGGTCCCAGAAACTGTATCTACATTGGTAGAAGTACAGTAATCTCCAGATACTACAGGTGGTAATGATTGTACTATAGGCGTAGAAGGGTTTACAACACTTGATAATGTGCTAATACAAGCTGTCCCAAAATTTCTATTAGAAACTTTGATTGCATCTGAAGTAGATAATGTTAACCCTGAAACATTAAATGAAAACGTATTTGAGCTAGAAGTTGTTGTTGCTGTATAATTTGTTGAAGAGCCATTAATAATTAATACAAGGGTTGCTGATGTTGGAGGACTTCCCCCAAAATTACCAGTAATAGTATTCGCACCAACTTCTATAGGATCTAAAAAAGGTGTCGCTGAAGCCCCCCCTGAAGTACAAGTAGAAATAGGCTCACTTCCTAAAGATTCACAAGTAGGTGGGTTAGTATCTATCTTTACAATAAAATTAAGATTATCGTCTGTAAATTTTTTACCTCCCCCTAAATCTACTTGAGTGGCTGATGTAGATAAAAAGTTTACAACATTAACTCCATTTATTGTATTAATTTGAGCGCCAGAACTAGAATCATAAAAATTAAAAATAAAGCTAGAGCCAGATGGTGTCCCTGCAGAATAAGAAAGATTTAATATTCTACCTCCACTAGTATAGGAAGAAAAACTTGGTGTAGATAAAGGTGTACATGCTGCTCCTAAAACCGATGTTACATCACAGTTATCTTCAGAAAGCCCTTTGCTTTCGGCTAAAGCAGTTGCCTTTACTACGTCTCCTGTTGTTAATGTTAAACCTATTTGTTTCCACAAACCACCTAAAACAGTTGTGGTTGAGCCATGAGGAGTATCATTAACAAAAACTTGTATTACTGTTCCATCTGCTTCTGTAGAAGTTCCTTGAACCTCTGTATCTCCATTTACAATACTCGGCGTATTATTCCCTCCTGTAATTTGAGGACAATCAGTTCTTTCTATAGGATCTCCATCTGTAGGTGTTTGATTGTCTATAATTTGTTCGACCAAATTATCTATTGTACCTGTGCTATCATCTACCCCAGCAATATCAGAAACACCATTGCTACCAGTAGCTTGTCCTGGGTTAATTACAGTTAAACCTACCATTCTTAATTTGGAAGATGTATCTATAAAACCAACTAAATCAGAGAAAGGAACATAAAAATCATAAAAATAGTCTGGATCATCACAAGCTGTAGTTACTGCTAGAGATTTTATAGCAAAATCAGAATAAGTTCTAACACCTCCTACTGGCGGTATAATAGTTCCGTTAGTTGTACCATCTATATTAAAAGCATCTATTTGAAAATTTGTTCTTAATACTATTTCTACCTCAAAACCAGGGTTTCCAGGAACTGCATTAGGATCTTTGTTAGGTCCATCAAATCCAAATTTCTCATCAGTATCTATTAAAACAGAATATCCTTTAGAGTTAGATGCAGTTCCTCCAAGACGAAATCTAAACATCATATTAGTACCATCATTTTTATAATAGGTTGTATTACCATTTGCATCTGCAACCATATCTGTAAAGCCGCATGAAGACCCTTTAGATATGTCTGATAATGGCTCATCCTCTATTATAGGGAAACCTACATATTCTATTTCACTATAAAGAATATCAAAAACATCAGTCATATTAACATTAGCTGGAAAACCTATATTAGTAAATTGACTGGGTGTTTCTGAAGGCGGTTTAGAAGTATAGCCATCTCCATTAGGATCTAAAACACCATTAGGATCTGTTCCTTCATAAATTAAACCTGGTGTTTGCGCTATTAGATTTAAAGAAAAAATAAAAAGGAATATGCAACTTACTTTTTTTATAAAACTAAGATATCTCTTTGTTTTTTTCATGTTTACTTTTTTCTTTAAATTATTTACCAAAAATAAATAAATCCCAGCTATTGTTATCTTTCTTATGCTCCTTTTCGATAAATATAGACGTTTGATAGTTAAAAGGGGGATATTTAGCTTTAAAAATTGCAAATTATTTAGAATAGATAATAAATTATGGAAATTATAAAATATTAGTAACAAAACAGTGGTTTATAATTGATAAAAATAAAGAGTAAAAAAAATACAATTTCTTAAAAAGATTTTTTATTAAATATAAACCTTAATTTCCATTATTTGGAGTAGAATTTACATCAATTTGATCTGTACTAACTATTTCTAAAATCTCTAAAAATATTTTTAAACTCAATAAATTAGAATAGAAAATTTTTGTAAAAAACACTTTTTAATTAAAGTCCTCTTTCTTTCTTTATTCGATCGTAAGCTTCTTGTATCCTTTGAAATTTTTCATTTGCACCTTTTAAATGTTCTTCTCCTAAATCTTGTAATTTATCTGGATGGTATTTTTTTACCATTTTTCTGTAGGCTGTTTTTACCTCGTCATTAGAGGCAGATTTTGTAATTTCTAGAATTTTATAAGCATTGCCAGAAGCGTCATAAAACATGGCTTTTATAGATTCAAAATCGCGTTGATTAATGTATAAATAACCTGCGATTTTTCTAATTTCATCTACTTCTACTTCGCTTACAAATTGGTCTGCTTTTGCAATACCAAACAAAAAATGCAACAATTGCAAACGAGATGCATGAGACATGTGTTCTCTAATTTGAATACATACTTGTCTTGCAGAAATCTCTTTTTTTACAATCCCTTTAAATAGTTTAAATGCGTTGTTGGCTCTTTCTTTACCATACATGTTTACAAACTGATTTCTTACAAAATCTAGTTCTTTTTCATCTATTTTACCATCAGATTTAATTACAATAGACGCCAAAACAAGTAAACTCATTTCAAAATCTCCAGACTGTGTATTATTACTGCCTCTTGATTTACCAGAATTTCTTTGCCTTTCGTAATCTATTCTTTCTTGCTTTAAATCATCTTCAGAAAAACCATCTACAAAACTACCTATTGCAAAACCAATTGCAGCACCTATTGGCCCTCCAAAAGTAAATCCTAAACCCGCACCTAACCATTTTGTAAAATTTCCCATATTCTTTTTTTGTATGTTTTCAAAGATATGAAAACTACATTTTTTAAGACAAAAATTAGTGCATCAATTTTATTGATATATGCATTGAAACATCAATATCTATAAAGTTGAATTTTACTGAACTAATACTTATCTTTGTACTTTAAAATAAACAATTATGTATCCAGAAGAATTAGTAAAACCAATGCGTGACGAGTTAATTAACGCAGGTTTTGAAGCATTATATACAAGTGAAGACGTTGAAAACGCAATGTCTAAAGAAGGGACAACTTTAGTAATGGTAAACTCTGTTTGTGGTTGTGCTGCTGGTACAGCAAGACCAGGTGCAATTGCATCTTTAGGTGCAGATAAAACACCTACAAACTTAACCACTGTTTTTGCGGGTGTAGAAAAAGAATCTACACAAAAAGCTCGTGAGTTTATGGTTCCTTTTCCTCCTTCTTCACCAGCAATTGCCTTATTTAAAGATGGTAATTTAGTACATATGTTAGAAAGACATCATATAGAAGGTAGATCTGCACAAATGATTGCTCAGAACCTAGCGCAAGCTTACGACGAGTTTTGTTAAACAGTATCTATTTAAAGACTTTAAAAAATCCATTCTATTAAGAATGGATTTTTTATTTTTACTAAAATTATTAAAATGTCATTTACTACTTATACAAAGCAAGAGTTATCAAAAAAATTAAAAACTCAAAAAACAATGTTCGCAATAAAGTGTGTTATTCTTGTTTTAATGATTTTTTTTGCCATATTTTCTACTATAGAAAACGGTATTTCTTTTCATACCTTTTTGCCACTTTTTTTATTCCGATGAGTATGTATATGTTTATTGAAATAAAAAAAATGAGAGAAGAATTAGCATCTAGAAAGTAAAAAATGAATCAAGAAAAAATAATAACTGCAACAATTGCATTTGTAAAAGAAGAATTAAAAAATGCAGAAGGAGGACACGATTGGTTTCATATAGAACGTGTTTTTAAAAATGCAATATTAATTTCTAAAGAAGAAAAAGTAGATGTTTTTATTGTTTCTTTAGCAGCTTTATTACATGACATTGCAGATCCTAAATTTCATAACGGAGATGAATCAATTGGACCTAAAATTACAACTGAATTTCTTGAAAAACAACATGTTAAAACCACAACAATTAAACATGTTGTAGACATTATAAATAATATTTCTTTTAAAAATTCTTTTGAAAAAAAACAAGTACAGTTTAAGTCTAAAGAATTAGAAGTTGTACAAGATGCAGATAGGTTAGATGCAATTGGTGCTATTGGAATAGCTAGATGTTTTAATTATGGTGGGTTTAAAAACAGAGCTCTTTATAACCCAGAAATTATTCCTAATTTAAATATGACAAAAGAGGAATATAAAAATTCTAATGCACCAACCATTAATCATTTTTATGAAAAACTTTTACTTTTAAAAGATAAGATGAACACTGCATCTGGAAAAAAAATTGCTACAGAAAGACATCTTTTTATGGAAACTTTTCTAAAACAGTTTTATGAGGAATGGAACGGTGTAAAATAATTAAAAATTATACTTTAGATGAAATCAATAATTAGAACTTATAATTTTTGACTCCTTAAACTACTTTTTAAAGCAGTTTTAATTTTATCAAACCCAATTGTAAAACACAACTTAAATAAAGCTATTAAAATTCTTTATTTTAATTTTTCTGATGAAATCGGATAAAAATCTGAAGTTCTAAACTAATTTTTTCTCTATTGAACTAAATTCAGCATTTCACTTCTATATTTTGAAGCAGACTTACCTGTAAACTCTTTAAACAGTTTATTAAAGTGAGAAAAATTATTAAAACCACACTCAAAACAAATATCTGTAATACTCATATTACTTTCTGATAATAGTTTTGTAGCATGCACAACTCTGTATTCATTTACCAACTTAGTAAAAGTTTTAGAAGTTGTTTTTTTAAAAAATCTACAAAATGCAGGAACCGTCATACTAACTAAACCCGCAATTTCATCTAGACTTATATGTTGATTAAAGTTTTCGTTAATATGCTTAAAAATAACATCTATCTTAGTACTATCTTGCGGTTGTGTTTCAAATGCAAAACCATCTGCATTTAATATGGTGTAATCATCAGTTAAAGCCAATTCTTTTAATATATGTAAAAAAGAAATAATTCTACTTGGCCCCTCTAAATCTGCTAACTCCTCAATTTTAGCCCCAATTCTCTTTTTAATTTCAATATTAAAACGGATTCCTTTTTTTGCACGCTCAAATAATTGATCAATGGCAATCATTTCTGGAATCTTAAAAAATACTGCTCCTAAAAAATCTGGCTTAAACTGTATTAAGGTTTCAGAACC
>JAHDHO010000065.1:0-5817 GCA_020631275.1 Polaribacter sp.
CAGAGGTTTTATGATAAACTGGAAAAAGGCAATGACGCAAGAAAGCACACAACAACAAATTGTGGCAAAAACAGAAACAGCAAAGTTCGAATCTCTTAAAAACCAGTTAGATCCTCATTTTTTATTCAATAGTTTAAACGTTTTAACGAGTTTAATTGGAGAAAACCCGAATCAAGCAGAAAAATTTACCACTAAACTATCTAAAGTTTATAGATATGTATTAGAACAAAGAAATAAAGATTTAGTACCAATTACAGAAGAATTAAACTTTGCAAAAACTTACATGCAGCTATTAGGTATGCGTTTTGAAGATGCTGTAAAGTTTACAATACCAGACTTTGTAAGTAACAAAGATCTTAAAATTGTGCCTTTATCATTGCAATTATTACTAGAAAACGCAGTAAAGCACAATGTGGTTTCATCTTCTAAACCATTAGAAATATCAATTTATGAAGAAGATAATTATTTAATCATAGAAAATAACATCAATCCTAAAGAAGCAATTGGTAAAAGCACCAAGGTTGGTTTGCAGAATATTGCAGATAGATACGGATTAATCACTCAGAAAGGAGTGAAAATAGAAAACAATAACAAAACTTTTAAGGTGAGCTTGCCTCTCTTATATAAAATTAACGACATTATGTTTACAGACGATTTAGAAAATAGCAAATACGTAAAAGCAGTAGAAAAAGTAGAAAAGCTAAAAGAATTTTATCAAAATTTAGCATCTTACTGTATTGTAATACCTTTCTTAATATTTATCAATTTAAGATTTTCTCCAGGTTTTCACTGGTTTTGGTTTCCAATTTTTGGGTGGGGAATGGGCTTGGTTTTTCACTTCTTAGAAGTAAATAATTACAATATTTTCTTAGGAAATAATTGGGAAGATAGAAAGATTAAAGAGATTATGGATAAAGAAAATCAGCAAAACAATTACAGATAATGAAACCGAATTATACAGAAGAACAGAACTACATTCTAGCAAAAAAGAAGGTAGAAAAGTTAAGTAAGTTTTACAAACACTTGGCAGTTTATATTGTAGTAAATACTTTTTTAAGTGCAATTTTTATTGTTGGTGATGTAAATGATGGATCAACCATATCAGAAGCAATTTTTTATTCAAGCAATTATAAAATTTGGTTGTTTTGGGGTATAGGAATCGCTTTTCAAGCTTTTAATACATTTGGTTTAAACATTTTTTTTACAAGTGATTGGGAAAAAAGAAAGATTGATAAATTTATGAATGAACAAAATTATAGACAATAATATGGACTCAAATTATACACAAGAACAAAAACTTTTAATTGCTAAGAAAAGGGTTAAAAAAATAAAAGGTTTTTATTCTCACTTGACAGTTTATTGTGTGGTAATACCTACTATAATTTTTGTGAATTTAAAATTCGATCCTGGTTTTCATTGGTTTTGGTTTTCTTTATGTGGTTGGGGTATTGGTCTTTTCTCTCATTGGTTTGCAGTTTTCGGAATGAACTTATTAGGTTTAGGAGAAAATTGGGAAGCAAAGAAAATTAAAGAATTAATGAACAATAATTAATACTGTTATGGAAAAAGATTTTAGACAAGAACAACAATATATTAAAGCTAAAAAGAGAGTAAAAGCTATTAAAGGTTTTTATGTACATCTAATTGTATTTATTTTGGTAAATATTTTTATTAGTGGTATTGTGATTTTTGGTTTAATGCAAAACGGCTACAATTTTAAAGAAGCATTCACAAATTTTGGAACGTATTCTACTTGGTTATTTTGGGGAATCGGTATGTTTTTTCATTGGTTAGGTGTTTTCGGTTTTAATTCTATTGGTTTTGGTAGTAATTGGGAAGAGAAAAAAATTAAAGAGATTTTAGATAAACAAAACGAAAGAGAAAACCGAAGGTAATTATGGAAGATATAAATAAATACAAAATAGCAAAGGCTAGAAAGAAAGTAGAGGATATCAAAAAGTTTTACAAACACGTGGTGACCTATATTATTGTAAATCTGTTTTTAACATTTGTTTGGAAATTTTCGTTTAAAATATTTGGAAGTTTTATATTGAGCAATCAATTTAATAGCGACGGATTTAAACACATTCCGTTTTGGTTAATTTGGGGAATTTTCTTGATTTTAGATGCATTTAGAACATTTGACCTTATTACTATTTTTGGTAAAGATTGGGAAGAGAGAAAAATGAAAGAATTTATGAAATAAAATATTTCATTCATAAAAAGTAAAAAAGAAAACAATTTCTATGAACGTATTAATAATTGAAGATGAAAAACCTGCAGCAAGAAGATTAAACAGAATGTTGGCAGAATTAGACATAGAAGTACAACAAATGCTACATTCTGTAGAAGAGTCTTTAAATTGGTTACAAAATAACCAACATCCAGACTTAATATTTTTAGACATTCAACTATCAGACGGTTTGTCTTTTGAAATCTTTGAAGAAATAGATGTTAAATCTGCAATAATTTTTACAACTGCTTACGATGAATATGCTTTAAAGGCTTTTAAACTAAATAGTATCGATTATTTATTAAAGCCATTAGATGAAGATGAATTAAAGGTTGCTGTAGATAAATTTAAAGAAAATCAACCAAAAAAATCAGACGTTCAAGTTAATTTAGATGATATTCGTAAACTGTTGGTAAATCCTGTAGATCGTAAATTTAAAAAACGAATCTCGATAAAAGTTGGGCAACACATCAAAATTATTAATATTGATGAAATTGAGTGTTTTTACAGCGAAAATAAAGCTACCTATATACATACTTCCGAAAACAGAAATTATCTTTTAGATGGTTCTTTAGAAAATTGGCAAGAACAATTAGATTCAGAAAAATTTTTTAGAGTCAATAGAACTTTTATTATCAATATTAACTCGATTAAAGATATCATTGCCTATTCAAATTCTCGCTTAAAATTGATTTTAAATACATATCAAGACTCAGAAATTATTGTGAGTAGAGAACGTGTAAAAGATTTTAAAAATTGGATTGAATGATAATTAAAAAAAATCACCGAAATTAGTAGCAATTAATATATTTCAAAAATTGCAAAAATGGATCATAAAATATTTGAACCTCAAGAGAATTTAAAAGAATGGGTTAAGTGTTATTGGACATTAGAAAGTGATTTTGAAAAAACGCCAAAAAAAAATACAATAATACCAGACGGAACAATGAAATTGATATTTCATTATGGTGAAACTTATAAACATCATTTTGATAATTTTACTAGCGAAATTTTACCAAAATGTTTTTTAATAGGTCAACTTACTAAACCTTATATTGTAGAACCTTTGGGTATTACGGGTTCTTTTGTTGTTCGGTTTCAACCTAATGGTTTTTTACCTTTTTGTAAATTATCTATAAGAAGAATTCAAAACACTGCAGTTTCTATAGAAGAATTATTTGGTTTAGAAGGTAAGGAGTTAGGAGATAAGGTTTTGAATGCAAAATCTACAGAAGAACGAATTGAACTTATAGAATTTTTTTTACTGAATAAACTTAGTCATAAAAATACTATTGATACAATTGTAAAATCTACTGTAGATACTATTTTAGCAGCAAACGGTCAATATTCTGTAGATACTTTATCGAAACAAAATAATACAAGCAGAAGACAATTAACACGTAAATTTTCATCAACAATAGGTTTAAGTCCTAAACAACTTTCTAAAACTGTAAGAATTCAAAATGCGCTTAAGACGTTATTAAATAATCAGGTAACAAGTCTTACTGATTTAGCTTACGAAAACGAATATTTTGATCAAGCACATTTTATTAAAGATTTTAAAGAATTTACAGGATTAACTCCTAAAGAATTTTATGGTGATGATTTAAAAATGTCTTTAATTTTTGATCAAAAAAAATAGCTTGTCCCATTTTTACAATTTTAAGATTTCATCTTAAAGCATCTTTGTAGTGCAATTAAGCAACAAAATAATTAAAACACATAAAAGATGAAAAACGTAAATCCTGTTAATTGGTTCGATATTCATGTATCAAATTTAAAAAATGCTAAAGAGTTTTATGAAACTGTATTTAATATAAAATTGGTAGATTTTCCTGCAGAATTTGGTAAACAAGCGGGTTTTCCTTTTGATCCAAAAGGTATGAATATTACCGGAGCATTGGTAGAAAAAGAAGATTTTGTTTCTAGGAATAACAATACAATAATATATTTTGAATCTAAAGATTGTATAACAGAAGAACGTTTGGTAGAAAAGGCAGGCGGTAAAATTATCCGTTCTAAAATGTCTATTGGAGAATTTGGTTTTGTATCGATTTTAGAGGATAGAGATGGTAATTCGATTGGTTTACATTCTATGGAATAGCACTTGTTTTTTTCTGATATGAAACAATATAATTTTAAGAGAAGGAAGTTTTAAGCTTCCTTTTTTTTGTTTTTATTATAGATTTCAATTTTTAAATTGAAATTATTATTTACTTCAATAATAATCCTAACTTCGCCAACTTTAAAATAAATTTCATGAATATTTATAAGAAAATTGAAGCTGAAATATTAGCAGCTACAAATATCGTAATTACAGCACATAAATCTGCAGACGGAGATTCAGTAGGTTCTTCTTTAGGATTGCTTCACTTTATAGAGAAATTAGGTAAATCTGCAGCAATTTGTCATCCTGATAAGGCGCCTGAATTTTTATATTGGTTAGATACATCTTCAATACTTTTAATGGATGAAAACCCTGAAGAGGTTACCAATAAAATTAACAATGCTGATTTAATTTTTTGTTTAGATTACAATGCAATTAGTAGAGTAGGACCAGAAATGCAAACTTTGTTAGAAGCTTCTACTTCTAAGAAAATTATGATTGATCATCATTTAAATCCAGAAGAATTTCCAGATATTATTGTATCAGAAACAACAGCATCATCAACATCACAATTAATTGTAGATTTAATAGAACAATCTGGTAATTTAGATCTTTTAAATGCTAAAATAGGGACTCCGTTATATCTTGGAATTTTAACAGATACAGGTAGTTTTAGATTTAACTCTGTGAAACCAAGAACGCATGAGGTTTTAGCTAAATTATTAGCTGCAGGTGTAGAACATCATTTAATACATGAAAAATTAAGTGATAACAACACAGAAAATCGTTTGCGCTTGCAGGGTTATGCAATGAGTGAAAAGCTAGAGATTTTATATGATTATAATGTTGCAATAATTTCTTTATCTAAAGAAGAATTGGCAAAATATAAATATGTAAAAGGCGACACCGACAACTTAGCCAATTTAGTTTTATCAATAAAAGGGATGAAAGCCGCTATTGTTTTTACAGAAAGAGACGGTATTATGAAAATTTCTTTTCGTTCTAAAGGTTCAGAAAACCCTGTAAATGTTTTGGCTAAAGAACATTTTAATGGAGGTGGACATGCAAATGCAGCTGGCGGAATGAGTGAATTATCCGTAGAGGAAACCTTAGCAAAACTTAAAAGTTTAATTCCTGATTATTTTTCTAATTAGAAGGAACAAAACTCTTCAAATAATTTCCTAAATGTTAAAGTTTGATTATTTTTATCAAAATTTACGAAGATGAGTCAGCAGGAAGAATTTTTTGAATACATTAATAATGGCTATAAAACTAAAGGAGAGTCTATTGAGTTAGGTGCTGCAATGTTAGGTGAAGAAACCATAACAAATGCCATCGTTAAAGTACCATTAAAAACATTAAATAGGCATGGTTTAATTGCCGGAGCAACAGGAACCGGAAAAACCAAAACTTTACAAGTTTTAGCAGAAAACCTTTCAGAAAAAGGAATTCCGGTTTTATTAATGGATATAAAAGG
>JAHDHO010000065.1:5917-14380 GCA_020631275.1 Polaribacter sp.
TAGCAGAAAACCTTTCAGAAAAAGGAATTCCGGTTTTATTAATGGATATAAAAGGGGACCTTTCTGGTTTGGCACAACCAAGTCCAGGACACGTAAAAATAGACGAACGTCATGCAAAAATTGGATTTGAATTTACTGCTCAAAAATTTCCAATAGAAGTTCTTACTATTTCAGAACAAGATGGTACAAGATTACGTGCAACAATATCAGAATTTGGACCCGTCTTATTATCTAGAATTTTAGATTTAACAGAAACACAAAGCGGAATAGTTTCTATAATTTTTAAATATTGTGATGACAATAAATATCCTTTATTAGATATTAAAGATTTTAAAAAGGTATTACAATTTGTAACTCAAGAAGGTAAAGAAGAAATTCAAGCAGAATACGGTAGAATTTCTACTGCAAGTACAGGTGCAATCTTACGTAAGATTGTAGAAATAGAACAACAAGGTGGCGATTTGTTTTTTGGTGAAAAATCTTTTGATGTAGAAGATTTAACAAGAATAGACGAAGATGGTAATGGTATAATTTCGGTTTTACGTTTAACAGATATTCAAGACAAACCAAAGTTGTTTTCTACATTTATGTTACAATTATTGGCAGAGGTTTATGAAACTTTTCCAGAGCAAGGAGATTCTGGAAGACCAGAATTGGTAATTTTTATTGATGAAGCGCACCTAGTTTTTGAAGAAGCATCTAAAGCATTGTTAAATCAAATAGAAAGTATTGTAAAATTGATTCGTTCTAAAGGTATAGGTTTGTATTTTGTAACTCAAAATCCTAAAGATGTACCAGAAGATATTTTAGCACAATTGGGGTTAAAGATTCAGCATGCATTAAGAGCATTTACGGCAAAAGATAGAAAAGCAATTAAATTAGCTGCAGAGAATTATCCAGATTCAGAATATTACGATACTAAAGAAGTATTAACTCAATTAGGTATTGGTGAAGCCTTTGTTTCTGTTTTAAACGAAAAAGGAATACCAACACCATTGGCAAGAACAATGTTAAGAGCACCAATGAGTCGAATGGATGTTTTAACACCTAAAGAACTTAAAAGTGTTATTAATAATTCGCGACTTTTCTACAAATACAACGAAAATTTAGATAGAGAAAGTGCTTATGAATTGCTTAATTCTAAAATTGAAAAAGTTAATTTGGCAGAGGCAAAAGCAATTAAGCAAGAAGAAGAAAGAAAAGAAAGAGAAAGATTAGCTAAGGAAAAAGAAAAGGAAAGAAAAAGAGAAGAAAGAGCTTCTAAAAGTTATTCTCGTAGAAGAAGTACTGCACAAAACCCGATTGTAAAAGTTTTAACAAGTGCAACTTTTATTAGAGCAGCCTTCGGAATATTAAAAAAAGTTTTAAAATAACAAAATTAGATATAGCACGTTATAAACGTATAAACTACCAAATATGATTAAAAAAAATATATTATCAATAGTAATAATTGCATGCTCACTTTTAATAATAAGTTGTGGTGATGGAGGAAAATTTACAATACAAAAAGGAAAAGTTGGTCATTTAACACCAAAAACAACAATCGATGAGTTAGAAGGAATTTTTAAAAACGATTCTATTGTTAAAAATTTAAGTGAAGGTGCTTTAGGAGATAATTATTTTCAAGATGATGATGAATATTTAGTTTTTGAAAAAGGAGGAAAGTTAAAACTAACAATTATTCCTAAAGAACAGTTAGATTCTGTTTCTACAATTAAAAGTATCGAAATTCATGATGCAAGATATGCAACAGAATCTGGCATTAATATTAATTCTAGTTTTTCTGAAATAAACTTAAACAATAATATTAATAGAATAGAATCTACATTTTCTACTGCGACTTTGTTTATAGATGATTTAAACGCAACAATAGGAATCGATAAAGAAGAATTAGGATTAAAAGATTTTTCTACTCAGAAAGTAACTTTAGAACAAATTCCTGATTTAGCAAAAATGAAATCTTTTATTGTTTGGTTTAATTAATAGAGTATGGGCACGTATTCTATCGAAAATAGTAAAGAATCAATTTTAAGGCCAAATTCAGAGTTCGAAAGAAGAATAATTCTTCAATATTATCTCGACAATGATGTTCAAATTAACGAGATAGAAAGAAATATTTTAAATGAATGCCATGTTTCTGAACACGAATCAATAGGAATTATTGGTTGCTTACTAAACGATAAATCTTTACTAAATTCTTTAAGATTAGTATTAGGTGCAAGTAATAGATCAAATTTTAAACTTTCTACATTATCAAATTCTTTATTAGATTCAAATACTTTAAAAAAAGCTGTTTCTTATTATTTTAAAGAAAATAATTACGATAACCTTAGTAGAAGTGAACAAATTATAAGAACAGAATTTAATCTTATTTATTAAAGATGAAAAAATATACGATTCAGAAATCTCCGTTTGTAGTGCCAACAACAGATGGTAAACTAATAGAAGAACATTTTGGTAATGCCTCAGATGGTAATTCTCAAATTAGTATTGCACACATGGTTGCACCTTCTAAGTGGAGCGAGCCTTTTCAAACACCAGAATTTGACGAGTATACATATATCATAAAAGGTAAAAAGCAATTTATTATAGATGGTGAAACCATTATTTTAAAAACTGGTGAATCTATAAAAATTGAAAAAAATACTAGAGTTCAATATTCAAATCCTTTTGATGAACCTTGTGAATATCTTGCAGTTTGTTTACCAGCATTTTCTATAGATTTAGTAAATCGAGAAGAAAATTAAGATCTTTTTTTTACTAAATAGAATGGTAAATAAATAAGTAAAAAATAAGGAATTACTATAATTTCTACTACAAAAATGTATGTAGGCCATTCACCAAATAAATCTAATAAAGTTGCGGCATCTGGTTTTCTATTAGTATAAAAATAGTTAGAACCTAAAAAGTAATTTATAATAAACATGATAATCATGTAGATTTGCATTGCTAAAAATGATTTTGCTACACTTTTAATAGTTGGTCTCATTTTATAAATAAAGGTAGCGTATAACATAAAAATAATAAGTCCTGCATGTACAAACCAATACCTAAAGAATTTAAAATTTAAATAATTGCTTTCATCAGGTGTTATTATAGATTGTAGTGTTCCTGCAAATACTAAAAAAAGGAGTATTTCATAATATATTAGTTTTCTAGTAAGAGAAAATACTGGTATAATAATAGCCATAAAACTGCATAAATGTAACGGTAAATCTTTCTGATAATTAAAATTTCCTTTATAAAAGTTTAATATAGTAGCAAAAATAACAGTAAGAGAAAGACAGAAAGCAAAAACATTTCCTATTAGTATTTGTCTTTTTTTAGATTGATTTTTCGCAAAAAAAAGTAAAAGAAATCCAAAAACAATTAAACTTGAGACGACACCTAAATGCTGAATTGTAAAAGGCGTAAAGTCATTGTTTTCCTTCAAAAAGAAATCCATAAAACGTACTTAGTATAATTTTGTTACCTCTAATGTTAAGAGGTTTAAATGAGTTAAATTTATAATTGATTTTTACAATATATAGATTTATAATTTAATAAATTGCGTAAAATCTATTTTATGAACGATACAATTGCTCCCAAAACCATAAGACAAGTATTTGTTTTATTATTAATACTAGTTATAGGCATTCTAATTTTTAAAGAGATGATGCCTTATTTATCAGGTGTTTTAGGAGCCATTACAGTATATGTATTACTAAGAAAATGGATGATAATTTTAGTAAAAAGAAAATGGCATCCAGATGTGGCTGCAATTTTTTTAATGTTGATATCATTTGTATGTATTTTGTTACCGGTTACTGGTTTATTAATGATGTTAGGCAGTAAGATTGGTGATGCAGTAAGAAATTCTGCAGAAGTAACACAAGCATTAAAAGATATTTTTGGTAAAATTGAAAATAAGTTTGGTTACGATTTAGCCGAAAAAATTAATGTTTCTGAAGTTTCAACATGGGTTACAAGTAATTTAGAAGGTTTTGCTGGCGGAACGTTTAATATTTTTATCGCAATTGGTATTATGTATTTTCTACTATATTATATGTTTACCAATAGATCAGAACTTAGAAATTCTTTGTATCAATATATACCCATTAGTGATAAAAATTTAAAAATTATAGGAGAAGAATCTCAAGCAATGGTACGTTCTAATGCAATAGGTATTCCATTGGTTGCTATAGGTCAAGGAATAATAGCTTTAATTGGTTTTTTAATTTTTGATATTAATGACCCTTTCTTTTGGTTTATTATTGTTACTGTTGGTTCTATGATACCCTTTGTAGGTACTCTTATAGGTATTTTACCCGTTTTTATTTTAACAATTTCTACAGGAAATAATTTTGCAGCTTGGGGAATTCTAATCTACGGTTTAGTAGTAGTAGGTTCTACAGATAATATAATTAGGCTGTTTGTTTTAAAGAAATTAGATAACGTACATCCATTAATAACTTTAATTGGTGTTATTGTTGGTGTGCCTTTATTCGGGTTTATTGGTTTAATTTTCGGGCCATTATTAATAAGTTTATTCTTAGTAATAGTAAGAATTTATAGAAAAGAATTTGGTGCCCATCGAGCAGAAGAAAATGTTCTTTAATTACTAGGTAATTTTTTATTTTTCTTTTTGTTGATGTAATGACGCAAAACACCACCTTTCACACTATTTACATCAAACTCCACTATAAATGCATTTTCATCTAAGTTTTGCACAATTCGATACATTTTTTTAATGTCTATTCTATTTATTATAGAATGAATAATATCAAAATCTTCTGATTTATCATTTACATTAAACCCCGAAGAGCCTTTATAAATTGTTAAACCGACTCCTAATTCTTCTAAAATAGCTTTTTTAATAACTTTATGTTGTCTAGAAACTATAGTTACACCAATAAAATCTTCGAAACCTTCTATCACAGTATCTGTAACTTTGGCGGCAATTATATAGGTTAAAATAGAGTAAAGCGCAACTTCTACAGATACCACAAAAGCAGTAATTGCAAATAAAATGATGTTAAAAAATAACACAATTTTACCAATACTTAATCCGAATTTATCATTCAAATAAATACCTAAAATCTCAGAACCGTCTAATACAGATCCATTCCTAATGGCTATTCCAATACCAGAACCAACCAATAAACCACCAAATATAGAAATTAGTAGTTTATCGTTGGTTATGGTTTGAAAATTTTCTAGATGAATAAATAAGGCTAAACCTAAAATACTAACAATAGATTTTATTACAATTCTTTTAGATACTGTAAAATATCCTAAAATTAAAAAAGGAATACTAAAAATTAATAAAAGATAAGACATGTTTATATCTACCTGTGTTCTTACTAAAAGCGCAATACCAGTTACGCCACCATCTAAGAAACCATTGGGTAATAAAAAGGCTTTTAAACCCAAACTTGTTAAAACGATTCCAACAAATATTTGAAAATATTCTGATAGGTAAGTAGTTGCGGTTTTAATCGACATTATTTTGATTTTCTAGTACAAGCTAAAAGAGTATTTTTTAACAACATTGCAATTGTCATTGGGCCAACTCCACCAGGAACGGGCGTAATAAAATCAGATTTTTTAGAAACTTCTTCAAAAGCAACATCACCAACCAACCTAAATCCGTTTTTTTTGGTTGAATCTGCCAAACGTGTAATTCCTACATCTACTACAGTTACATTATCTTTAACCATGTCTGCTTTTAAAAATTCTGGAATACCAATTGCTGTAACTACAATATCTGCTTGTAATGTAATTTCTTTTAAGTTTTTTGTTCTACTATGGCACATTGTAACCGTTGCATTACCAACTTTACGTTTTTGAGATAATAGAATACTCATTGGGCTACCAACAATATGACTTCTTCCTAAAACTACTACATGTTTTCCGGATGTTTCTACATTATATCTGTCTAATAATTCTAAAATTCCGAAAGGAGTTGCAGAAATAAATGTTGGCAAATTTAAAGCCATTTTACCAACATTAGTAGGATGAAAGCCATCGACATCTTTATTTGGATCTACCGCCATTAATATTTTTTGCTCGTCTATATGTTTTGGTAGAGGTAATTGTACAATAAAGCCATCAATATCATTATCAACATTTAAAACAGCAATTTCGTTTAGCAATTCTTCTTCTGTTGTTTCTTCAGAAAGTCTAATCAATGTAGATTCAAAACCAACACGTTCACATGCTTTTACTTTTGCATTTACATAAGTTATACTTGCACCGTCGTTACCTACAATTATCGCAGCTAAATGTGGTGTTTTATGACCTTTGTTTTTTAAATCTCTTACTTCTAAAGCAATTTCTTCTTTAATGTCTGCAGATGTCTTTTTTCCGTCTAATAAAATCATTGTTCTTTTAAAATATAAATATTGATAGCGATGTTAAAATTATTGAATTCTTTTAATATGGTATAATCATTTTCTAAACTTTTTAATTCATCATCTGATAAATTAAAAACTGTGGCGTAAAAAACGTACTTATTTTTCTTATTAAATTGTTGAAAAGATCTAGTGTCTCCTTTAAAATCTACAAAATCTAATTTAGTTAAGTTAGGAAAAAAACTAGCAACTTCTTCGATATTAATATCTTGTTTATTTAAATAATTAATAGCTTTTAAGCGTAAAGAATGATATGGAATGTGAGCCAATGTAGCGTCCCAACCTTGTGAGATTTCTTTTGGATAAATCCATAGATTACCTGTTATTAGTCCTAGAAACAAGAAAGTATAAATAATTTTCTTCCTTTTATAAAAGGACATAATTAGTCTAAAAGATAGTGTAATAAATAAGATGTATGAAACTATAAAATATCTATGCCCAATTGTGTTTGTAGATATTAAAGAAACAACAATAACAAAGAAAACAGAAGAAATAGACAGTAACAATAACTGTTTATTTTTAATAGATTTGGTGATTTTTTTACCAAAAAGGATAAATGAAACAATTAAAAATAGGAAAATAAAAATTTTACCGAAGTCTAAATACCTTTGAATTAAGAAGAAACAGTTTTTTAAAAAACCTTTAATATCTACAAATTTCCATAAACTAGCCCAAGGCGAATTGGGGTGAGTTTGTAACCAACCTTTAGTAGCTAGTCTCCAAACAACAAATAAAATACCCGATAAACTGCCAAAAAAATAAATTAATAGGAATTTAAAATTTAATATAGATTTTATTTTCTCTCTTTGGATATACAATTTATTCAGAATGTCAAAAAGGAAAATACCTGCAACTAGCATCATACTTCTGTACGATATAATGCTTAAAAATATAAGTCCTATAAATTTTAAGTAATCTTTTTTAAATAGAATAGAGTTTACAACCAGAAAAAAGAAAAAAAGAATAATTATCTCTGGATTAACAATTACAAAAGAGGTTGCTAAATTAGGTTCTACAATTATTAAAATAAATAAAAAGAAGTGTTTATTAGCTTCTTTTACAAAATAGGAAATAAATTTTCTAATCTGAAAAAAGAAACCGATTGTAAAAGGTAATATTAATAAATGAGAAATCCATAATTCATGACCAAAAATTCTCCAGAAAAAAGCTAATAAAAAAGCTAAAAAAGGTGGGTGACCAGGGTCGAAATTTATTGGGATATTCCAGTTAAATAAAGAGTTATCGTAAAGATGGTTACCCATTTTAGATGCAAACAATACATTATCCCAAAACATTCCGTTTTTAAAAGATAAAAGAAAAATTAAGACACCAAAAGATATGAAGAAAATGTTTCTTTTATTTTTTGAATCGAAAAATGTTTGCAAAAAACTGTACATTTAATCATTAAAAAAAGCTGCAAAATTGCAGCTTATATTTATTTCATTCCTTTCATCATTTGCATCATCTTTTTGCCACCACCACCTTGCATCATCTTCATCATTTTGCTCATTTGATTAAATTGTTTCATCAACTGATTTACTTCTGTTACCGATGTACCAGAACCTTTTGCTATTCTTTTTTTACGACTAGCATTAATAGTTGTAGGTGTACTTCTTTCTGATGGCGTCATAGAATGTATAATTGCTTCTATACCTTTAAAAGCATCATCGTCAATATCTATGTCTTTCATGGCTTTACCAGCACCAGGAATCATACCCATAAGGTCTTTCATGCTTCCCATCTTTTTTATTTGCTGAATCTGATTTAAGAAATCATCAAAACCAAACTGATTTTTTGCAATTTTTTTCTGTAGTTTTCTTGCTTCCTCTTCGTCGTATTGATCTTGAGCTCTTTCAACAAGAGAAATAACGTCTCCCATTCCAAGAATTCTATCAGCCATTCTATCCGGATGAAAAACGTCTATAGCATCCATTTTTTCACCTGTACCAATAAATTTAATTGGTTTGTCTACTACAGATTTAATTGATAAAGCAGCTCCACCACGAGTATCACCATCTAACTTTGTAAGAACAACTCCGTCAAAATTTAAAATATCATTAAATGCTTTTGC
>JAHDHO010000066.1 GCA_020631275.1 Polaribacter sp.
CAGAATCCATTGCTGCTTTTGCAATTGCTGGTGGAATTTCATAAATTAATCTTGGGTCGAATGGTTTTGGAATGATGTATTCTCTACCATAAGTTAAACTTACTTCATCATACACAATATTTACTTGCTCTGGCACAGATTTTTTTGCCAAATCTGCCAAAGCATGTACTGCTGCCATTTTCATTTCTTCATTAATTTTAGTAGCTCTAACATCTAAAGCTCCTCTAAAAATAAACGGAAAACCAAGTACATTATTAACTTGATTAGGGTGGTCTGATCTACCCGTTGCCATGATAATATCTTTTCTTGTAGCTATGGCAACATCATATTCTATTTCTGGTTCTGGATTTGCCATTGCAAAAACAATAGGGTTGTTTGCCATTGATAAAAGCATTTCTGGCGAAACTATGTTTCCTTTAGATAAACCAATAAATACATCAGAATCTTGCATTGCTTCTTCCAACGTATTAAGATCTCTATCGGTTGCAAATTCTTCTTTTTGAGAAGTTAAGTTACCTCTATCTTTTCTAATTACTCCTTTGCTATCGCACATTACAACATTTTCTCTTTTTACACCTAATTTTAGGTATAAACGAGTACACGAAATTGCAGCGGCGCCAGCACCATTTACTACAATTTTTACTTTACTAATGTCTTTTTCTGTAATATCGATGGCATTTTTTAAAGCAGCTGCAGAAATTATTGCGGTACCATGTTGGTCATCGTGCATTACCGGAATGTCTAATTCTTCTTTTAGCCTTCTTTCGATTTCGAAAGCTTCTGGTGCTTTAATATCTTCTAAATTAATTCCTCCAAAAGTAGGAGCAATTGCCTTAACCGTTTGTATAAATTGATCTACGTCTGTAGCGTCTACTTCAATATCAAAAACATCTATATCTGCAAAGATTTTAAAAAGTAATCCTTTACCTTCCATTACAGGTTTAGAGGCATCTGGCCCAATGTCACCCAAACCTAAAACTGCCGTACCGTTAGATATTACAGCTACAAGGTTTCCTTTTGCAGTATATTTATAAACGTTATTTTTATCTTTTGCAATTTCTAAACAAGGTTCTGCTACACCAGGAGAATACGCTAAAGCTAAATCGTGCTGTGTTGCGTATTTTTTTGTAGGAACAACCGCTATTTTTCCTGGTTTTGGTTTTGCATGATATACTAAGGCTTCGTGTCTTTTTCTAGAATCACTCATATAATATTTGTTTGCTTGTTTAAGCATACAAAGATAGGGTTTTCAATGAAAGACCATATTAAATATCAAAGAATAATAGATTCTAAAGATGTTTAAAAAACTAGTTCTGTATTCTTATTCTTTTCTGAATAATTAATCGAAAAATTTAAACTACTTAAGTTGGCAGATAATCTTGCGAATTCATTGTTGTTTGTCCAAGTAATTTCTAATTCATTTTCTTTGGTATTACTACAAGATATTTCACCTAAAAAAGCGCTAGAAGTATTTCTTAAACGCATCAATTTAAGTTGGTTTTTAACAATATCTTTTTTTAGACCTTCTTCGATATCTTTATTTGAAAGAGTTGTTCTATTTATTTCTTTATGTCCGCCACTTCCGCCTTTATCTGCAGCGGCGTAATTATTTTTACCTGCAAAAATATCTAAATACCAAACCTGAGGTATACCTGGCATAAATAATTGAATTGCTCTAGCTAATAATAGTTTTTCTTCACTTTCGCCTAAAGCACTAAAGAACGTGGCGTTTATTTGATAATATGATATTTTTTTTCCTGAAGGATCATATAAATTCTTAACTCTTCCGCCTCTTTCCATAATTGTATTCATTATGGTTTCAATTTCGACATCTTCTAATAAACCTTTATTGTAGGCTCCGTTAACCTCTTTACCTTTTAAATCTAAAACAGGTATACCATCGTGGCAACCTAACATGTTTACAGTTTTGTAATTTTTAGTTATAATTTCATGTATCCAAGTTAAAAGCGCTTTGTTATTTGCTTTTTCTAAAGTATGAATCATTAAGCCAGGTAAGAAAAAATCATAAATTTGATAGGATTCTTTTGCGACTTCATCATGTAAATTTAAACCGTATTCTGCATGAATTTCTGGTAATAAAATCAGGTCGTTTTTTTTAGCAATTTCATTAATTCTATCTAAATAGGTCCAAGTGCCAGGTTTGTTAAAAAAATTTGTTTGCCCTATTTCTTTGTGTAGGTAAGCAAAAGCATCTAATCTTAAAATTTTACAACCAAAACTTTTAACTTTTGCCAAAGTTTCTTCGTAAAACTGCCAAACTAGTTCAGATTTGGCATTTACATCCATTTGGCCTAAATAGGTTGCTTTTTGGTTTATAAAATTTAAAATTTTGTTTTTTGATCCATCAAAGGCATCAAAATTAATAGTTGATAAATCTTGATTATCATCTATTGCTGCATTAATTTTTGCTGAAATTACTGTTGCTTTTTCTACAGGTAAACCAGTTATTTTAGATATTTCTTCAGAAGAAATCTTATGATATGTTACATCTTGATAAAAAGTGTTCCAATAAGGTTTTTTTGTGCCATCTGGAAAAGGAACTTTTAAAATCGGTAGTCCAGATTTTCTCATGAACAATTTATCTAAAAATTCTTTTTTAGGTATTATTATATCATTTTCATTTTTTGTTCCGTTGTTTTCCCAAAAAGAATTCCAATTGATAAAAAAGTCTTTGTATTTAGATTTTTCTCCGTGTTTTAGCAAGTCTTTAAATTGAGGTGAAGCTACAGATAAATGATTTAATACAATATCAAATTTTAGCATTATGTTTAATTCTTCTAATGCTTTTAGGTCGTCTTTCGAAACTAAATCTTTATTTAAATTGTAATCGATTATAGAGAAACCTCTGTCTAAATCACTATTAAAAAATGTTGGCAATATGTAGAATAAAGAGAAAACATCTTTAAACTCTGGCATTTTAAGCATGTTAATAGTGTCTGCTAATTTCTCTCCAATACTATCCGGATATGCGTTTAACATTACTCCGTTAAAAGTTTTATTTTCTTCTAGCTTCATTCTTTTATTGCTCTAAAAGTTTAGATAAAATATTAATATTGTCTGGTAATCTACCTACGTTTTGTAATTTTAAAGCTGCAAGTTTTAAGGCAACTTCTAAGCATTCTTCTATTGGTTTTTCTTTTATATAAGCAAATAAAAAACCAGACCAAAAAGCATCTCCAGCACCTGTGGTATCCATAACTTTGTCAACTTTAATAGCCGGTAAAGTAATTACTTTTTTGCCTTTTTGAGATAATTTAACACCGTCTTGCCCTAAAGTTAAACAAACAGTATCTACATTTAAATCATGAAAAAATGTAAAAATTTGATCATGAGGAAGTTCTTTTTCAAAAAGGCGTAGCATATCATCTTCGCTAATTTTTATTAACGGATTTAATTTACAGTAAGCTTCTATTACTTTAAAAGCTTGATCTCTACTTTCCCAAAGTTTTTTTGCATAATTTAAGTCGATGCTTAGTTTACAGCCTAATTTATAAGCTTCTTCTGCCTTTTTTAGAATTGTATTTTGCGCGGGTTCTTTACTTAAAGCAAAGCATGTTGTGTGAAATATTTTCGAATCTAGAAGTGTTTCTTTAGAAATTTGATCTTCAGAAATATACCTGTCTGCATCTCTAAAAGGAATAAAATCTGGTGTTCCATCAGATTTTGAAACAAATATTACACTTGTTGGCTTATTCTCTAAAACTTTTATGTTTTCTATATTAACACCAACTTCTTTTAATCTTTTAAAAATGTATTCTCCAAAACCATCGTTACCAACAGTAGAAACCATAACGGGTTTTAATCCTAATCTAGCAGCATTCATTGCAACATTTGTAGGAGAACCTCCAAGATATCTGTGGTAATCTCTAGTGTTATTAATTAAAACACCAGTTTGATGGCCAATAAAATCTACTAGTACTTCGCCAACGCATAAAATGTCTATATTTCTGTTGTTATCCAAAATTTTGTTTTTTTAAATTGCTTTTACTTTTAATAAAAAGCGTAAAGATTGCACTGATAATTAGTAAAACACCTGCAAATGTTATTGCGTTTCGAGGGTCGTTATTTAAAAAGTTTTTTAAGATATAACCAAAAGATAGCGTTTGAAATATCATGGGAATTACAATCATCATGTTTATGATACCCATATAAACACCATATCTTTCTTTAGGGATATCTGCTACTACCATTAAGTAAGGAATACCCATCATACTTGCCCATCCAATACCAAAACCAGTTATTGCAAAGAATAATAAGTTTTTATTTTCTATATGCGGAAAAGCTAAGAAACCTATTGCAGCAATTATTAAACAGAAAGCATGTACTTTTTTAGGACTGAATTTTTTTGCAAAACCAACCAATGCAAATGCTACCAAAAATGTAACAACGTTATACCAACCGTTTACCAAACCTGTCCAACTTACAGCTTCGCTATAGGCTTCTTTATTTTCTGGTGTGGCGTTCCAAACAGAAAGAGCAACACTTTTAGATGAATTTTGCCAATAACAAAACAATGCATACCACTGAAATAAATAAACCAAAGCTAATTGCCACATTACTTTTGGCATGTCTTTAATGGCAGAAAAAATTTCTATGAAGGGCTCTATAACACTTTTCTTTTCTTTAATTTTTTGTAACTCTTCTTCTGTTGGCGGAATCTCTTTTGTTTTTTTGATACTCCAAAGAATAGTTGCAATAGAACAGAAGGCACCTAAAAAAAACGATGCATACACCCAAGTTGGTAACGAACCTGTTGTACCAATAAAAATTAGCGGAAAAATAAATAAAGATAAATTTGCTAAAACTTGTCCTAAGCCTGTGAAGAAACTTTGCATTTGAAATCCTAAAGGCTGTTGTTCTGTATCTAATTTGTCGGCAATAAGAGCTCTGTAAGGCTCCATTGCTGTGTTGTTACCTGCGTCTAAGATCCATAAAAGTCCGGCTGCCATCCATAGAGAACTACTAAAAGGGAAAGCAAACAATGTTAAACTACATAAAATTGCACCAATTAAAAAATAAGGTTTTCTTCGTCCGAATCTTGGGCTCCAAGTATTATCGCTTAATGCTCCTATAATTGGTTGTACTAATAAACCAGTTACAGGACCAGCAAGGTGTAAAATTGGAATTTGATCTGGGCTAGCACCTAAAAAATCGTAAATTGGGGTTACTGCACTTTGTTGTAGACCAAAACTATATTGAATTCCAAAGAATCCAACATTCATATTTAATATTTGCCAAAAACTTAGGCGAGGTTTTTTTAACATTAGTGTTTTAATTTTTAAATGACTTTTAAAAAAGAAGAGGACCAACTATAAAAACGTTGGCCCTTTTCTTAATAACCAAACTTACTATTAACTCAAACTTTAAAAACTATATTGTAATGTCATTGTTGTAGATCTACCAGAAATTGTTCTTGCTGCAGCTAAACCACCAGCAATGTTACCGTTTCCTTCTACTTCTGTAACACCTATTGTATCAAATAAATTATTAGCGTTTACGCTTAGAGATAACCCTTTTGTTAAACTTACTTTAGCTACTGCGTTTACGTATGCGTAACCTGGCATAACTAAATCGTTATCATCTTGTGCGTAAGATTCTGATGTACCTAGAATTGTAACTCCTAATAAATGTTGTTTACTAGTACCAAAAGAATATGTAGGTGCTAAATTATAAACAAAATCTGCTTGTCTTCTTGGTGTGTTTCCTTGATTAGCACCACCATCAATTTCTGCTTTTGTATAAGTAACAGAACCGTTTATACCAAAGTTTCCAAAACTTAATGCAGATTCTACTTCTAAACCTAAAGCTTTAAAAGGGTTTCCTACTGTTCTGTTTAATTCATTACTAATACCTTCATCTGTATTACTTATAAAACCAGTTACGTTTAAAACACCATTATTTAATCTCTTTTTTAAACCTAATTCAAACTGAGAGATTTCATCAAATTGAACATCTCCTAAACCGTCTGTTCCGTAGTTATTTCTATCGGCTGCTCTACCAGAAGCACCTTTGCTGTACCTACCAAAAACTGCTGCACCATCGTTAATTTTATAGTTTAAACCTGCAGAGTAAGAAACAAAATTATAGTTGTCGCTAATTGCTTGCCCTGGGTTACCAGCTATAGTTGGTATTGTAGATTCAAAATCGCTAATTTCACCATCGCTATCATAATCAAAACCAATTAAATCTCCGTTTGCATCTAAATTACTTAATTGACCAGAGTTGATAGAACCATTAACATTTACATTTTCAAAACGAATACTTCCATCAAAATTTAATTTCTCAGAAATTTCTGCATCTACACCAACATAAGGAGAATTTACATTATGAACTGTATTGTATTTTCTTTGACAACAGTTGCCCCAAACTGGCTGACCATAAGAGTAAGCACCACCTTCAGAAAATCCTTCGAAAATACCAAGTCTAGCTTTACCGTCTCCTGCTACTTCTGAAATAGCAGAGCTCCATTGCCAACCAATTTTTGTATTTTGAGTTGCAGAGAACATACCAACAGTAACTCCTATATTGTCGTTTATTGCTTTAGTAACTTTTACATCACTAAAAAAGTTACTCAAATCTTCAATAGTAACATCAAAGTATCTAATGTCTTGTGCTAATCCGTTTGCAGGATTAAATGGTGTTCCGTCTTTATAAGTTAGAGCGCCAGTTGCACCAGAAGCACCTCTAACTAAAGCTTCTATTTCTGCTACAGTACCTACGTTAGCTGTAAAAGGAGCGTTCCATTGCCCAGAGTTGTTAGAATATCTTGCTTTACCATTTATTTTCCAATCATCACCTAAATCAAAAGAAAATTCTGCACCAATCGCCGAACTTACAGGGTTGTTACCGCTTCTCATATCGTTTTGGGTAGGATTTCCATCGTAAACACTATATGTATTCTGAATATTTACAGAGTGAGGAGAATCTGAAGTAATATCAAAACCAGGTAAGTTTCCAAAAGTTGGGTTTGCATTTGTACCCGTTAAACTTACTGGCATTGGCATGTACATGACTGTTTTATCATTTAAATACTTGAAATAAGTACGTACATATCCGTTTTTAAATTCTTTAGTTATATTGGCTTTAATTTGACCTCCTTTATTGCCTTGGTAGCCAATGTTTCTTGGGCCTTCACCAACTCGCATAAAACCACCAACGTGGTAATACAAACCTTCGCTAATTGGTGTACCATATTCAAAATCTAATCTACTAGATTGAAAATCTAAACCGTAAGTTGCGCCAATTGTACCACCTTCTGTTCTACCGGTTTTACTAATCATGTTTATAATACCTGCAGGCCCATTAGAAGTTTGTGTAGAAGCAGAACCACCCCTAATTGCTTCAACTCTACCTACATTAGAATCTATACGTAAAAAGTTATCTGCATTACCAAAAGAAGTGTCTCCAAACAACATTAAAGGCAGGCCATCTTCTTGTAACTGTAAATATCTAGATCCACCAGAAGAAACTGGTACACCACGTACATTAAAGTTTGCGTTACCTTCACCACCAGAAGATTCTGCACGAATACCAGGTATGTTTCTAAAAAGTTCACCTGCAGATCTTGGTGATGCTTGTTCAATTTGTTTAATACCAACTGTAGAAACAGAAATACTAGATTCTATTTTAGATTTTGGATTTACAACACCAGTTACTATAATTTCGTCTAATGATTGTGCATTTTCAACAATAACGATATTTAAAACAATTTTAGAAGAATTTAAATTTACCTCTTTTGTAAAATTGTCGAAACCTAAAGAAGAAGCTACTAATGTATAAACACCTTCTTTAATGTTTTTAATTTCGTAATTTCCATCAAAATCAGAACTAGTACCAATTGTTGTTCCTTTTAAAATGATGTTTACACCAGGAATTAATTCTCCGTTCTGGTCTTTTACGGTACCAGAGATGCTAGATTGTGCTAATAATGTTGATGTCCCTGCTAAGAACAACATTAAAAGTAAACCTTTAAGATTTGTTAGTTTTTTCATTTTTTTGATTGTGAATTTAATAATTAGATAATTGTTTTTTTAGTAAAGTTAAAATTTTGCTTATTTTTTTTATCAACTTACCAAAACGAAAACGTTTTCGAATTGTCGAAAAGGTTTTCGTTTTGCAAAATAGTGTTATATTTGATTACTAATTTAATATAAATCAATAGGTTAAGATTTGGTAACTTTAAAACAAATTGCAGAAGAGTTAGGTATTTCTATTACAACGGTTTCTAAAGCGTTAAAGGATTACCCAGATGTTAGTAAGAAAACGAGAAAACGTGTAAGAGAAAAAGCAGCATTGTTAAATTATAAACCAAATTCTTTTGCAGTAAACTTAAGAACTAAAGAATCTAAAACAATTGGTTTGATTATTCCGGTGGTTGTACATCACTTTTTTTCATCTGTAATTAAAGGTATTATTGCACAAGCAGAAAAGAAAGGATATCTGGTTATTATACTACAATCTAATGAATCGTATGAATTAGAACAAAAGCAAATTGATTTATTATTAAGAAAGAGGGTTGATGGAATTCTAATTTCACTAGCAAATGAAACATCAGATTTTACGCACTTAAACCAAGTTATAAACCAGCAAACACCACTGGTAATGTTCGATAAGATAGCTAAAATTGTAAAATGTTCTAAAGTTATTATTGATGATAGAAAAGCAGCATATACTGCAACACAGCATTTAATAGATATAGGATGCAAGAAAATTGCTCATTTTAGAGGTCCTTTGTTACCACAAAATTCTATAGATAGATATTTAGGATATAAAAAAGCTTTATTAGATAATGGTTTAGAGTTCGATGCTTCTTTGGTTTACACCTGTGAGTGTGGTGATATGAGTTTTGAAGAAGGAAAAACCAATGCAAAACAACTTTTAAAAGATCATGATGATGTTGACGGAATCTTTATAAATACAGATTTGGTTGCCATTGGTGCCATGACAGAATTTACTGCTCAAGGTATCAAAATACCTCAAGACATAAATATTGTAGGTTTTAGTAATTGGTTTATGGCTTCAGTTATATCACCAAGTTTAACAACTATCAATCAACCAGGTTTAGAAATGGGTAAAAAAGCTTTTAAATTATTATATAAAGAAATTAAAAATAGAAAGGAAAATAAGTTAGTAACTCATAAACAAGTAGTTTTAGATACAGATTTAGTAATTAGAGATTCAACTAAAAATAAATAAGCAGGCAACCATTTACATAAAATTGAAGTCTAATCTTTTGTGAACATTTTATGTTTCGTTTAACAAATATTAAACATTTGTTAATTATTTAAAAATTAAGTTTGTAGCAATCAACCCAAACTATTTATGAAAAAAATTACGTTTATTTTATTTTTATGCACAGTATTTTCTTTACAAGCACAAGTTAAAGGAACTGTTACAGATCAAAAAGGAGATCCTTTATCTTTTGTAAGTGTTTATTTAAATAAAACAATTACAGGTACTACAACTAATGAAGAAGGTAACTATCTTTTAAACCTTAAAAAACCCGGAAAGTATACCATTATTTTTCAGTTTATAGGTTTTACAACTTTAAAAAAAGAAGTAACAATTTCAAGTTTTCCTTTTGAATTAAATGCAGTTTTAAAAGAAGAAAATGTACAATTAAACGAAATTATAATCTCTACAAAAGACAATCCTGCAAATAGAATAATTAGAAATGCTATTAAAAACAAAGATAAGAATACAGAAAAGTATTCAAATTACACAGCCAAGTTTTACTCTAGAGGTTTAACTAGAATTAAAGATGCACCAGAAAAATTTTTTGGACAAAGTATGGGAGATTTTGGTGGAGGTTTAGATTCTACAAGAAGCGGAATAATCTATTTATCTGAAACGTTTTCTAATATATCATTTCAAAAAAAACCTAAAAAATTTAAAGAAAAAATTGTTGCATCTAAAGTTTCTGGGCAAGATAATGGCGTAAGTTTTAATAGAGCAGAAGAGTCTAATTTAGATTTATATGAAAACAGTATCGAAATTTTTAATGGTTTAGTTTCTCCTATTTCTACCAACGCTTTTACGTATTACAACTATAAATTGGTAGGAACATTTTATGATAAAAATCAAAAATTAATTAATAAAATTAAGCTTTTACCTAGGCGTAAAAACGATAGAGTTTTTGAAGGGTTTATTTATATTGTAGAAGACGATTGGGCACTGTACGGTATAGATGTTACTACAACAGGTGCGCAAACCAACATACCAATTGTAAATACTTTAAAAGTAACACAAGGCTTTAATTATTCCGAAGAAATTGATGGTTGGGTTTTAATAAATCAAACTTTAGATTTCGATTTAAATTTTCTTGGTTTTAAACCTAGCGGAAAATTTTCTTACACTTATTCTGATTATAATTTTAAACCAAATTTTACAGAAACTACTTTTACAAATGAGGTTTTATCTTTTGAAGAAAGTGCTACAAAAAAAGATTCTTTATTCTGGAACAAGTTAAGACCAATTCCTTTAACATTAGAAGAAGTAACAGATTATAAAGTAAAAGATAGTATTAAGACTCTTAGAAAATCTAAAAAGTATTTAGATTCTATTGATGCAAAAGGTAACAAGTTTGGTTGGTTAGATCCTATAACTGGGTACAGTTTTAATAACACTTTCGAAGATAAATCTTTTTCTTACAATGGGCCATTATTAAGAACAGGTTTTAACACGGTACAAGGTTTTTATACAGGTGTAGGTTTTAATTATTTTAAATCTTTAAATGATACAGGTAAGTGGTGGAGTGCAGGTGTAAATGCTAATTACAGTTTTTCTGAGAAAAAAATTAGACCAACTATTTATTTTTCTAAAAAATGGAATAACATTTCTAGACCAAGAATATTGGCAAAAATTGGTGTTACAACTCCGCAGTTTAACGAAAGAAATCCTATAGCTAGGTTAAATAATTCTTTAAGTTCTTTAATAAGTAACCTTAATTATTTAAAAATTTACGAGAAACAAGCTGCAGAAATTACGTATTCTCAAGAAATTAAAAACGGAATTTACTTTTCTGGAACTTTAGAGTATGCAAATAGAAAACCGTTATTTAATACCACAGATTTTTCTTGGGCTTCTGCAGATAAAAACGGTGGTTATACCTCCAATAATCCTTTAGATAAAACAGATTTTACACAAGCGCCTTTTAAAGAGCATAGAATAGCAACTTTAGATTTAAGAACAAGATTTGTTTTTGGGCAAAAATATTTAACGTATCCAGATAGCAAGCAAAACGTAGGAAACAATAAATATCCGTCTGTTAGTCTTCGATACAGAAAAAGATTTGGGGCTTCTAATTCCGAATTAAATTCTGATGTATTTATTACAAATATTAATCAGTTTATTAACGCAGGTAATTATGGTAATTTTAAATACAGTTTAAGAGCGGGAATTTTCTTAAAAAAGAAAAATATTGCTTTTATGGATTATCTACAACCAAACGGAAACGAGTTAACATATCCTCTTAAAACAAGCGGAATAGGTAGTTTTGGTTTGTTAGATTATTACAAGTTGTACTCTAATGATAAATATGCAGAAGCGCATTTAGAACATAATTTTAGAGGTGCGATTTTAGGTAAAATTCCGTTATTAAATAAGCTAAACTTTTATTTAGTAGCAGGCTCTAAAGCAATGGTTATGGCAGATGCAAAACCATACACAGAATATTCTGTTGGTTTAGATAATTTAGGTTTTGGTAAGTGGAGGTTTTTAAGGTTAGATTATGTAATGTCTAACTATAATGGCGTGTCAGAAAATGGCTTTTTATTTAGATTTAGCCTTTTTAATTAAAAAATATAGATGAAAATAAAAACACTTTTTTTTGGAATTACTTCTGATTTAGTAGAAGAAAGCCAACTAGATTTCGATGTGAAAAACAACCTGTCAATCAAAGATTTTAAGCAGTTTTTGATTGAGAAACATCCGTCTTTAGAAAATATAAATTCGTATGCAATTGCCGTAAATGAAGAATATGCAGAAGAAGATTTATTATTAAAAGAAAACGATATTGTTGCTATTATTCCGCCAGTTAGCGGAGGTTAGTAGTTATCTTAAATATTTTTTATCCACATAAAAAGTACCAAAAGGAATCACAGAAGCAATTAAGACAATAGCCAATGTTTTATTGTTCCAGTTCATTTCTTTTTTAATAACAATAGCTAAAACAACGTACAACATAAATAAGATTCCGTGTGGCATTCCTAACATTTTTACATAAGAAGCATCGCCTTGTAAATACTTAATAGGTGTTGCTATAAAAAGTAAAAGTAAATAAGAAACCCCTTCTAACAAGCTAATAATTCTAAAGACACTTTTCATTTTTTTTGAAGTATAAAATATTAGTTTGCAAAGATACATTATGAATTATTATTTTTGCTATGAGCATATAACTTGTTTCGAGATTTTAAAAACCATGCAAAGAACTTCAATAAAAATTACATCAGAAAAATTAGATTTAAATGCTTGTTATGCTTTTGTTGAAGATGATTCTTGCGGCGGAATATCTGTTTTTGTAGGAACTGTTAGAAACGATACCGAAGGTAAAGAAGTAAAAAAGCTAGATTTTTCTACGTATAAACCTATGGCGTTAAAAGAAATGCAGAAAATTGCAGATTTGGCACTCGAAAAATTTGATGTTAAAAAAGTTGCGGTTCATCATGCAGAAGGCGAATTACAAATAAGAGACATTCCTGTTATAATAGCAGTTTCTTCAAAACATAGAAAAGCAGCTTTTTTAGCGTGTGAATTTATTATAGACACTTTAAAAGAAACCGTACCAATCTGGAAAAAAGAACACTTTTCTGATGGCGAAGTTTGGGTAAACGCGCATCCTTAAATCAATTATTTTTTTAAAACAATGCGTTAATTGTTAGTTAGTTGTCGTTTTTCGACTTTGTAGCCATAAATAAAATTGTAAACCAAATAAAATTGCTCCTGCTAATAAATGTACTGCTTGTGTACCAAAAGGAATTTCTGCGTAATACATTAAAATACCAGAAATTACTTCGATAAAAATTAGGGCAACAATCCAATTTACTAATTTATAACCAAGGCTTTTACTTTGGTTTATGTAAAACATTCCGAAGTTTACCAACACAATTGCAATAGTAAAAGATCTATGAAAGTAAAATTTAAAACTAGGATTCATTAAACTATAATTTTTGTTTTCGAAACCATATAACTTTACTTGCTCATCAATAAATTGTCTTACTTGGGTTCCCATCGCAATTTGAATCAAAGAAAAAATTACAGAAACTATAAGTAGCTTGTTAAAAACAGAGTTGTATTTAAACGTTGTTTTTTTATCAGAAACAATAAAATTTAATTTTAATAAAAGAGCTATAATTAATAAGCCAACAACCATATGAATGGTAATGATTGTAGGTGTTAAATTGGTGTCTACTACAGTTTTACCCAACCAAGCTTCAAAAAGCATCAGAAAAAAGGCGCCAAAAGCTAATAAAGTAATTCGTTTGTCTTTTTTTCTATTTTTAAAAGCGCTGTATATTAAAAATAGAAAAACAAAACCTGCTAAAACAGACGCAAGCCTGTTGATGTATTCTGTCCAAGTATGGTACTTATTAAATTTTGCGTAATCGTGTTTTGTATAATTTTTCCAGTTATTAATATTAAAGTCTGTGGCAGTTTGTATATCTTCTTCTGCAACAAATAAAATTTCGTCTTTAATAATTATAAAACCTTTTTTATAGTTGGTGTTTGGCTGCCATGTAATTTGTTCTTCGGATGTTGGTGGTATGTAATAACCAAAACATTTTGGCCAATCAGGACATCCCATGCCAGAACCTGTCATTCTAACAACAGAACCTGCTAAAAATATTAAATAAACAGAAATTATAGCAATTTGTACAATTTTTGGAAACCTATTTTTCATTAGAAAAGTCTTTTTGCAAAGATACTTCAAAAATGGGGTAGCAAAAAGAATTTAAATAGTCTTCTGTTATCTTTAAAAATTCTAAATAACCTTTTTTGATGAAAATTTAATTAAGAGAAAACAGTTAATTTTAAAAACCAAATCTGAAATAAAATTGATAAAAAAAACTTTTTAAATTACGTTTTAAGAATGTCAATAGTAGCAATGGTTTAGCTAATTTTGCTGTTTTAACGGGTTGATTTTTAGTAAAATAAAATAGTGTTAAAATTTAACGAAAATCATAATTTTTGTCTTTTTGTTAAAAACTTCAAGGGATTTGTGAATAAGTATGGCTTTCATTTTGGAACAAAAAACCCAATCTTTGTAGAACT
>JAHDHO010000067.1 GCA_020631275.1 Polaribacter sp.
CCATACCAGCAACATCACCAACATTATCACCAACATTATCTGCAATTGTAGCTGGGTTTCTTGGGTCGTCTTCGGGAATACCTGCTTCTACTTTACCAACTAAATCTGCACCTACATCTGCAGCCTTTGTGTAAATACCGCCGCCAACTCTAGCAAAAAGTGCAATCGATTCTGCTCCTAAAGAAAAACCAGCTAAAGTTTCTAAAACAATTGTCATATCTGTTGTAGAAGTCCAAACTCCTCCCATAAATTTTTGGTAAAAAACAATAAAGAAGGCTGTTAAACCTAATACAGCCAAACCAGCAACGCCTAAGCCCATAACAGTACCGCCGCCAAAAGAAATTTTTAATGCATTTGGCAAACTAGTTTTAGCAGCTTGTGTTGTTCTAACGTTTGTTTTTGTAGCTATTTTCATACCAATATTTCCTGCAAAAGCAGAAAAAACAGCACCAAATATAAAAGCGACAACAATTAAGATGTGAGTGGTTGGTACAATAAAAGATACGGCTGCTAATGCTATACTAACAATAACTACAAAAATGGCTAATAATTTATATTCTGCACTTAGAAAAGCAAGAGCGCCTTCATAAATGTGATCAGAAATTTCTTTCATTTTTCCATCTCCTGCATCTTGTTTCATTACCCATGTTTGTTTAACCCACATGTAGATTAAACCCAATACTGCCATTGCAATTGGCATCCAAATCATTAATGACTCCATATATTATATATTATTTGAATTAATTTAAAGTGATCGTAAATGTAATAAATTCAATTTAAAGTAAAAAATATTTTAATATTCACATTTTTTAGTCTTAAAATTATGAAATATATAATATTTTTAAATATGGATTATTAAAGTGATTTTGATACAAATTATGAGTTTTTAATTTTTTCTAATTTGATTGCAAAAAAAAAACTCTTTAAGAAATTTCTTAAAGAGTTTTTAATTTTTACTTGAAAGTAAGATTATATTTTAAATTGATCTACTTTTTTGTAGTCGCTTTCTTCATATCTTTTTACAGATTCAGAAAATATTTGGTAAGCTTCTTTAGCATCTCCCCATCCACCAACATCTACTTTTTTCTTTTCTAAATCTTTATAAACTTTAAAGAAATGTTCTATTTCTTTTAATCTATGAGGATTTAAGTCAGAAATGTCATTTTTATTATTCCAAATTGGATCAGAAATTGGTACACAAATAATTTTTTCATCTGGTCCTTTTTCGTCTGTCATATGAAATACACCAATTGGTTTTACTTCGATAACACACATAGGAAAAGTTGGCTCATGACCTAATACTAATACATCTAATGGATCATCATCTAAAGCTAAAGTTTCTGGTACAAAACCATAATCTGCAGGATACATCATAGAAGAAAATAACATTCTATCAAATCGAATCTTATTCAAATCAAAATCATACTCATATTTATTTCTACTTCCTTTAGGTATCTCTATTAAAACATCAAAAGTCTTCTTATCTTCTGAACTCATAAATTTCTTATTTATCTTTTAAACTTATTGCAAAAGTAGTAAATCTTATAAGTTTTTCAATATATTTTATGGTGTATTTGCGCAATGGTTTTCGAACTTATTTAGAATTAAAAAATCCTTTTTTCAAATTGAGAAAAAAGGATTTTTTAAATTTATTTGGAATTATGTATTAAATATACATTACTTCTTTAACTGCTTTAATAACATCTTGTGCATTTGGAAGCCATTTTTCGAATAATACAGGAGAATAAGGTGCAGGGGCATCTGCCGTAGTTATTCTTTTGATTGGAGCATCTAAGTAATCGAATGCTTCATTCTGAATTCTGTATGTTATTTCTGATGCAACACTTGCAAATGGCCAAGCTTCTTCTAAAACAACTAATCTATTAGTTTTCTTTACAGAAGTTAAGATAGCTGCATGATCCATTGGGCGCACAGTTCTTAAATCTATAATTTCTACAGAGATATTGTCTTTAGCTAACTCATCTGCAGCTTTGTAAGCTTCTTTAATAATTTTACCAAAAGAAACAATAGTTACATCTGTTCCTTCTCTTTTAATGTCTGCAACACCAATTGGTATAATGTATTCTCCTTCAGGAATTTCCATCTTATCACCATACATTTGTTCAGACTCCATAAAAATTACCGGATCATCATCTCTAATTGCTGCTTTAAGTAATCCTTTAGCGTCATATGGGTTAGATGGTACAATAACCTTTAAACCAGGTGTGTTTGCAAACCAGTTTTCAAATGCTTGTGAGTGCGTTGCACCTAATTGTCCTGCAGATGCCGTTGGTCCTCTAAAAACAATAGGACAATTGAATTGCCCACCAGACATTTGTCTAATTTTAGCTGCGTTATTAATAATTTGATCAATACCAACTAAAGAGAAGTTAAAAGTCATGTATTCTACAATAGGTCTGTTGCCATTCATAGCAGAACCAATTGCAATACCTGCAAAACCAAGTTCTGCAATAGGAGTATCTATAACTCTTTTTGCACCAAACTCGTCTAACATTCCTTTACTAGCTTTATAAGCTCCATTATATTCTGCAACCTCTTCACCCATTAAGTAAATGCTTTCATCTCTTCGCATTTCTTCGCTCATGGCTTCACAAATTGCCTCTCTAAATTGAACTGTCTTCATTGAATCTAAATTATTGTTTGTTTTTTGATAAGCAAAAGTAAGGAATTTATGAGTAAATAAAATGTACTTTTATATCAAAAATAGAAGAATTTTATATTTTGAACATGTTTCCATATTTTTTTAGTAATCAAAAATTGTTTTTATTTCTTTATTTAACAATAAATTCATTTTTTGTTTTAAAATATTCCGATAGAATAACATTATTACCTAACTATGTATTTGTAATTATTTACAACTTGCTAGTTATTTCTGTTTTTTTATTTTTAAGTTACGCAAAAGTGTTTTTAAACACCATAAAAAAGATGAATTTAATTTTAATAAGTTTCTCTTTATTATTTTTTTCTCTTTTAATGTTTATTAATTTTAAAGTAGACGGTTTAAGTTTAAATACAGACAGGTGGTCTGCTTTAGAGGTTTTAATAAAAAGTGTTTTAGAAGGAAAATATCCATACACTATCTTAGATCATTTGGGTAACACTAGTTCTAACTTACCAGGTTTGTTTTATATAGGGCTACCATTTTATTTGCTAGGAGATGTAGGGTACTTGCAACCATTTACTTTTTTATTTTTTTCGATATTTATCATTCTTTCTAAAATTAAAAATAATCAAAAGGTTTTTATCTTTTTACTAGTTGTTCTTGCACCCTCCTATTATTGGGAAGTTATTGGTAAGAGCGATTTGATGAGTAATTGTATTCTAGTTCTCTTATTTATTATCATTTGGAAGCAAAAATTTAATAATAATATTTTTAAACATTTCTATTTACTAGCCTTTTTAACTGCATTATTTACATTAACTAGAGGTATTGTAGCGATACCCTTAATCATATTTATGTTTTCAGAATTTTTAAAAATAAAACTTTTTAACAAGTTGCTTTTTATTTTATGTTTTTTAATATCATTAACTATTATTTCATTACCCGTTTTTATAGATTTACCAAGTTTAGACGTAATAATAGAGCACAATCCTTTCAATCATCAAACACGTTATGCTCCAAAGATTTTAATTTTTATTTCTTTAGCATTTCCGTTTATTTTATCATTTAAAGTAAAAAATAGTAGCGATGTAATTTTGTTTTCAACTTATATTTTATCAAGCTTAATGTGTATAACCTTCCTTATAAATATTATTGACGAAGGTTTTTATGAAAATATACAGGGTAATTTATTTGATATATCGTATTTATCTATGATACTTCCATTTATTCTACTGTATTTTTTGGAAAAGTTTAATAAAACAAACGATAATTTATCTTTAATTAATAAATAAATAAAAAAAATACTATGCATGCATAGTATTTTTTAAAAAAAAGCCGTAATTTCGTCAACAAGAAAAGAATATAAAATTATAATTTATGAAAATATTAGTTTGTATTAGTCACGTACCTGATACCACTTCAAAAATTAATTTTACAAATAATGATGCTGAGTTTGATAAAAACGGAGTGCAGTTTGTAATTAATCCTTATGACGAGTTTTGTTTAACAAGAGCAATGTGGTTTAAAGAAAAGCAAGGTGCTTCTGTAACGGTTGTAAATGTAGGTGGTGCAGAAACAGAACCAACCCTTAGAAAGGCGTTGGCAATTGGTGCAGATGATGCCATTAGAATAAATGCAGAACCAACTGATGGTTTTTTAGTAGCTAAAGAATTAGCAGAAGTTGTAAAAAATGGAGGTTTCGATTTAGTATTAGCAGGTAAAGAATCTGCAGATTATAATGGGCAAATGGTACCAGGGATGTTAGCTTCTTTAACAGATTTTAACTTTGTAAATGGTTGTGTAGAAATAGAAGTAGAAGGTACCAATGTAAATGCAAAAAGAGAAATAGATGGTGGTGCAGAAACTTTAGCAACAACTTTACCATTAGTAGTTGGTGGACAAAAAGGTATTGTAGAAGAAAAAGACTTACGTATTCCTAATATGAGAGGAATTATGATGGCACGTAAAAAACCTTTGCAAGTTGTAGAGGCTAGTGGCGCAAATGCATCAACCAACATTCAAACTTACGAAAAACCAGCACCAAAAGGAGCTGTTAAGTTAGTAGATGCAGATAATTTAGACGAGTTAATTAACTTATTACATAACGAAGCTAAAGTTATTTAAGGCTTGGTAAAAGTTTTACATTCTAAATTTTATCAAAAAAAATAATTAAAAATTCATTTTCTCGAGACAATTTATTGCTTTAGAAAATATAAAAATAAAAAATATGTCAGTTTTAGTATTTGCCGATTCAACAGACGGAAAATTTAAGAAAACTGCTTTTGAAGTAGTTTCTTACGGAAAAAAAGTTGCAGAACAGTTAGGTGAAAATGTTGTTGTTTTAACAATAAACGCTGCTGATTCTTCAGAATTACATAAATACGGTGCAGAAAAAGTTTTAGCGGTTTCTAACGATAGTTTAGCAACATTTAACGCAAAACAATATGCAACAGTAGTGCAACAAGCAGCAGCAAAAGAAAATGCTTCTGTTGTAATTGTAGACTCTAGTATAGACGGTTTGTATTTAGCACCATTAGTAGCCGTTTCTTTAGAAGCAGGTTATGCGTCTAATGTTGTGGCAGCACCATCTAGTACAAGTCCGTTTACAGTAAAAAGAAAAGCATTTTCTAATAAAGCATTTTCTAATACCGTAATTTCTACAGATAATAAGGTAATTGGTTTAGCAAAAAATTCTTTCGGTATTCATGAGAGTCAAGTAGAAGGAACAGTAGAAGCTTTTGAAGCAGAAGTTGCTGCATCAGGCGTAACATCAGAAAATATAGAAAGAGTAACGGGTAAAGTTACAATTGCAGATGCAGATACAGTTGTTTCTGCAGGTAGAGGTTTAAAAGGTCCAGAAAATTGGGGAATGGTAGAAGAGTTAGCAGAAGTTTTAGGAGCTGCAACAGCTTGTTCTAAACCAGTTTCAGATTTAGGTTGGAGGCCACATGGTGAACACGTAGGGCAAACAGGTAAGCCAGTTGCTTCTAATTTATATATTGCAATTGGTATTTCTGGTGCAATACAACATTTAGCCGGTATCAACGCATCTAAGGTAAAAGTAGTTATCAACACAGATCCAGAAGCACCATTTTTTAAGGCTGCAGATTACGGAGTAGTAGGAGATGCTTTTGAAGTTGTACCTAAATTAATAGAAAAGTTAAAAGCGTTTAAAGCCGCTTAAAATAGTTTGGGCGTGCCCAAATTATGAACTAATAGCATTCATAAAAACCTATCATAATTTATTGTTTTGATAGGTTTTTTTAAGTTTAATAATTTCTAGAATCATAATTTCGTCAGGCTTTCGCTACTCGCTTTTTGTTTTGTTCCATTTTATTTCACAAAAAAAAGAGCTCACACAATAGCTCTATCCTTCACGCAGGCTTTATTATAACTAAAAAAGTAAAGTAAAAAAAATAACTGTTTTAACTATCTAATTTTTTAGTAAATTGTGCCCTTAAAAATTAGCCTAAAATAATATTATAAAAAGCTAATTTTATTTCCCGCAGAAAGATATATGAGTTTAATAAAACTAACCATAAAAGGAATTTCTTACAGCCAAACACAAACAGGTGCATATGCACTAGTTTTAAGTGAAATGGAAGGAAGTAGAACTTTACCAATAATAATTGGAGCCTTTGAAGCACAATCTATAGCCATAGCTTTAGAAAAAGAAATAAGACCACCAAGACCACTAACACACGATTTGTTTAAAACCTTTTCAGATAGATTTCTAATAGAAATTAAAGAGGTAATTATTCATAAATTAGTAGACGGTGTTTTCTTTTCTAGCTTAATTTGCGAAAAAAATGGAGTACAAGAAGTTATAGATGCAAGAACATCAGATGCAATTGCAATTGCAGTACGTTTTCAAGCACCTATTTATACCTACGAAAACATTTTAGACAAGGCTGGTGTTTATTTAAAAATTGAAGAAGAATTAGGTTTAACAGACGATGTAGAAGATGAAATTACTTCTGAAATTGATACCATTTTAGAAGTTGATAAATCAGATTCTTATGCAGAAAAATCTATAACAGAACTTCATCAAGAATTAGACAAAGCAGTTGCTAATGAAAATTATGAATTGGCTGCAAAAATTAGAGACGAAATTAGTAAACGGTCTTAACAAGAAACTTACCATATGAAAAATATATTTTTAATTGCCTTTTGTTTTATTTCAATTTCAATTTTTGGGCAAGATCTAGAACAAGATTGGACGTTTAATTCCGTAAAAAAATCAGACGGAACATCTTTACTTCAATCAGAAGAAACTAAAGTTTTCTCATTATCTGATGGTAAATTTCAAGTTCCTGCTTATGCAGATAAAGAAGCTACTTCTGGTACCTATCTTAGACAAAACAACCTTATAATTTTTAAAGCTACATCACCAAAAGAAGAATTAAGATACTTTAATATAGTGTCTTTTGATAACGCAAGTTTAGTCTTGTCTGAAGGAGATGTTACATACACATTAGCATCACCAGAATATACTAAAATAGTATTAGCAGAAACTGATAATGTAACACCAACAAAAAAAGTTGAAGAAGTAGAAGAAACAAATTTAGTTGCAGAAAATGGTGGTATTATAGAAAGCGGTGGTTTTACTTTAACTAGTTTTTGGCGTGGCGCATTAGGTATGTTTTCTTTAATTGTAATTGCTTTTTTATTCAGTTCTAAAAAGAAGGCTATCGATTGGAAAAAAGTAGGAATTGGTTTAGCATTGCAATTAATAATAGCAATAGGTGTTTTAAAAGTATCTTTTATTCAGAAAGCATTTGAATTGGTTGGTAAGCTTTTTATCGAAATCTTAGAATATACAAAAGCAGGAAGTAAATTTCTTTTTGATGGTTTAATCGCAGATATGGATACATTTGGATACATCTTTGCGTTTCAAGTTTTACCAACAATTATATTTTTCTCAGCATTAACATCACTTTTATTTTATTTAGGAATTATACAGTGGATGGTGAAAATCTTAGCTATTGTTTTATCTAAGTTTTTAGGGATTTCTGGTATGGAAAGTTTATCTGTTGCAGGTAATATCTTTTTAGGACAAACAGAAGCGCCATTATTAATTAAAGCATATTTAGAAAAGATGAATAAATCTGAAATGCTTTTAGTAATGATAGGAGGAATGGCAACAGTTGCTGGTGCAGTATTGGCTGCTTATATTGGCTTTTTAGGTGGTGGAGATAAAGAATTAGAACTGGTTTTTGCAAAGCATTTATTAGCGGCATCTGTAATGGCAGCACCTGGTGCAATTGTAATTTCTAAAATTCTATATCCGCAAACAGAAGAGGTAAATACAGATGTTACGGTTTCGCAAGAAAAAATTGGTTCTAATATTTTAGATGCTATAGCAAATGGTACAACAGAAGGTTTGCGTTTGGCTGTAAATGTTGGAGCAATGTTATTAGTTTTTGTAGCTGTAATTGCCATGATAAACGGTGGTTTAGGTTTGGTAGGAGATTTAACTTCTTTAAATGAAATCATAGCAAACAATACAGCGTATGATCAGTTGTCTTTAGAGTTTATTTTAGGATATGTTTTTGCACCTTTAATGTGGTTAATAGGTGTACCAACAGAAGATATGACACTAATGGGGCAATTGTTAGGTATTAAGCTTGCTGCAAGTGAGTTTGTTGGTTATATACAATTAGCAGAGTTAAAGAATGTGGCTAGCACAACGCATTTGGCATTTAATAAATCAATAATTATGGCAACTTACATGTTATGTGGTTTTGCAAATTTTGCTTCTATTGGTATTCAAATTGGTGGTATTGGTTCTTTAGCACCTGGGCAAAGAAAAGTATTATCAGAATTTGGTATGAAAGCATTAATTGGTGGTACAATAGCATCTTTAATGTCTGCTACTATTGCAGGTATGATTATTGGATAAAATGAGATTAACTATTTTAAATAGTTAATAACTTTAAAATATTATTTAAAAAGCTTCATAAAACCATTTGAAGCTTTTTTTATTTTTACACTTATTTATTTTAGAAAAAATAAATCTAATTAACACTTTACATCATAAAAATGAAACAATATCACGATTTAGTAAAGCACGTTTTAGAAAACGGAAACGAAAAAGGAGATAGAACTGGTACAGGAACAAAAAGTGTTTTTGGATATCAAATGAGATTTGATTTAAGTGAAGGTTTCCCGATGGTTACAACAAAGAAATTACACTTAAAATCTATAATTTATGAGCTTTTGTGGTTTATAAAAGGAGATACAAATATTAAATATTTACAAGAAAATGGTGTTAGGATATGGAATGAGTGGGCAGATGAAAACGGAGATTTGGGACCTGTTTATGGGCATCAATGGCGTAATTGGAATAGCGATGAAATAGATCAATTAAAAGATGTTATTGCTACATTAAAAGCCAATCCTAATTCTAGAAGAATGATGGTTTCTGCTTGGAATCCTTCCGTAATGCCAGATACATCGGTTTCATTTTCAGAAAATGTGTCAAACGGAAAAGCAGCTTTACCACCTTGTCATGCATTTTTTCAGTTTTATGTTGCAGATGGAAAATTATCGTGTCAATTATACCAAAGAAGTGCAGATATATTTTTAGGTGTACCTTTTAATATTGCCTCTTATGCATTGTTTACAATGATGGTTGCGCAAGTTTGTGGTTATGAGGCAGGAGAATTTATTCACACATTTGGTGATGCTCATATTTATAACAATCATAAAGAACAATTAGAGTTACAATTGTCTAGAGATATAAGGCCTTTACCAAAAATGAAAATGAATTCGAATGTAAAAAATATTGAAGATTTTACGTTTGAAGATTTCGAATTGTTAGATTACAATCCGCATCCTCATATAAAAGGTAAAGTTGCTATATAAATAAAAAAGACTCTCAATTAAATGAGAGTCTTTTTTATTTTATACAGTTAATACACTGTTTTCTGCGCCAGCATAATCGTTCCAAGAGAAACTATCTGCCTCTACATCATTTGTGTAGACACCATCTATTAAATATCTAAATTCGTATGAGTTATTGGCTTCTAAATCTACAGTAGTTTTAAAAGTACCGTTCTTTAATTTTTTTAAAGGAGTAGAAGCAGCGTTCCATTCATTAAAACTTCCTACTACAGATACGTTACTAGCTTCTTCTGGTGAAATAGAGAAAGTTACTTTGCAAACAGGTTTGCTTTTTAAAAATTGTTTTTTGATTGCCATAGTCTTTTGTATTTAAAAATTATTTCAAATTTTATAGTAAAAGTATATAAGTATAATAACATAACAAGCCTAAAATTAGTGTTTTACTAAAGAATTATCACTTTTGTAATTCTTATATATTTATATTGTAAAATCTATAAAATGATTCTTAAAATTTATTATTTATACAATCGGTTTTTATATTTTATAACTTGAAAATCAGTAGGTTTTATAACGAAATCGATTTAAATTTTTTCTTGTATAATTGTAAAAAGACATAAAAAAGTGTAACTAAGTAAAGTTTCTCTTATTTTTGTATAATGAAAAAGATATTTATAATAATTGCTTTAATAGTTGCCTGTTATAGTAATGCTCAAGAAACTAAGAGTTATAAATTAATTCAAGTAGATGAGTATCCATTATTTAAAGGAACAAAGACTTTATATTCAAAAAATCGAGCAAAGTTTAATTCCTTTTTACAAAAAAAGTTTCTGTCTAAAGTAGACTATAAAATTTTAGGACTTGTAATAACTGATTATAAATTTTATGTTGAAATTTATATTGATGTAAATAAGAATGTAAAAGTTATAAATACAAGTGAGAAAGATAAAGATTTACATGAGGAAATCGTGAGAGTGGTAGAAAGGTTTAAAGTAAAAAAAGTTGCAAAGCTAAATGGCAAAAGTGTTGCAGTAACATTTATTCTACCTTTTAAGGTAAATAGTAAAATTAATAATTTATTCAATTAATATGATTACAGTTATAGCTGCAATTGCAAAAAATAATGCGTTAGGTAAAGACAATGATTTGATTTGGCATTTACCAGCAGATTTAAAAAGATTTAAAAAAGTTACAACAGGTCATTATATATTAATGGGTAGAAATACTTTTGAATCTATAGGGAAACCTTTGCCTAATAGAACCACAATAATTATTACAAGAAATAAAAATTATTTTAAAGATGGTTGTTTAATTGCTAATAGTTTAGAAGAGGCAATTGAAATGGCAAAAGAAGAAGAAAAAATTTTTATAATTGGTGGTGCTCAAATTTATAAAGAAACAATCTCTAAAAATTTAGCAGATCGTTTAGATATTACACTGGTTCATAAATATTTTGAGGCTGATGTTTTTTTTCCTGAAATAGACCCTGAAATTTGGAGAGAAGATGCTAGAGAAGATTTTACTGCTGATGAAAAAAATAAGTTAGATTACAGTTTTGTAACTTATACAAAAGTTAATTAATTCTTCCGGTTCTAAAACCACCGCCCAAACTCATTTTATATTTCCTTTGAGCAAATAAAAAATAGTTAAATAATTTGTAGTTTACTTCGTAGCCATAATCTGTGTTCGAATTGTAATCTATAATGTTTTCATAAATACCTTGATTAAAACTAGTTGGGTTTTGCGCTCGTTGATTCCAGGTAAGTACCCAAACTTTATTTCTTGCTTCTAGATAATTTTGGTCGTAAAATCCTTCTGGTTTTGCAACACTAGCAAGGTAAGATGAAAAACCCGGATCTATAATAATTATTTCGTATTCTAAGCTATCATTTGCAATTACAACGGGTTCTTCTTTTGTGTTATTTTTAGAATTATTTAATGTTGAAGCACAAGAAAAAAGTACGATACAAGATAAAATTAGAAAAGAAGAATATTTTAAGATTTTCATAATCAGAGATTTTAATGTTAGTAAAGTTGCAAAAATTAATCTAAAATACATTGATTTTTAATTGATTTAACATTAATTTTATCCATTAACCAATCATAAGTTATGAAATATTTATTTCTATTTTTTGTCTTAACTTTTCAATTCTCACAAGCTCAAATTTTATCAGAAAGAGAAAGAGCAATACTAAAAGATAATTTGTTAGAAGATCGGTTTACCAATCTATTGCCGCAGTTAATGGATGCTGCAGATATAGATATGTGGTTATTAATTTCTAGGGAATATAATGAAGACCCTGTTTTAAAAACGATGTTGCCCGCCACTTGGTTAAATGCACGAAGAAGAACTATTATTGTTTTTTATAGAGATAAAGCTAAAAATACATTAGAAAGATTAGCGGTAGCAAGATATGATATTGGTAAAAACATAAAGTCTGCTTGGGATAAAGAAAAGCAACCGAACCAATGGAAAGCTTTATCGGACATCATAAAAAATAGAAACCCGAATAAAATAGGTGTTAATATTTCTAAACATTTTGCTTTAGCTGATGGTTTGATTAAAACAGATTATGATGAATTATTAGAAAATCTACCTAAAAAGTATGTTAATAAAGTGGTCTCTGCAGAAAAACTTGCAATTGGTTGGATTGAAACAAGAACTGTTAAAGAAATGAAATTGTACAAAAAATTAGTACAAATTACGCACAATATTATTGCAGAAACGTTTTCAGCTAAAATAATTATTCCTGGTAAAACAACAACAGAAGATTTGGTGTGGTACCTTCGTCAAAAAGTAACCGATTTAGGTTTAGAAACTTGGTTTCATCCTACGGTAGATATCCAAAGAAATAATGAAGTTTTAAAATCGCAGATAGCGTCTTTTTCTAAAGGAAAAGAAAAGAAAGTTATCTTAAAAGGCGACTTATTACATTGCGATTTCGGAATTACCTATATTGGTTTAAATACAGATTGTCAGCAGCACGCATATGTTTTAAAAGATGATGAGGATTCTGTACCAACATTTTTAGTAGATGCATTTAAAAAAGGAAATCGAGTACAAGATATTTTAACTTCTAACATGAAAGTTGGTAAAACTGGAAATCTAATATTAAAAGAATCTTTAATTCAAGGGAGAAAAGAAGGTTTGGTTCCTTCTATATATACGCATCCTTTAGGAATGTATGGGCACAGTGCTGGTACTACAATTGGTATGTGGGATTCTCAAAACGGAGTGCCGATAAACGGAGATTATCCTTTACATAAAAATACTGTTTACGCCATAGAGTTAAATACAACTGTAGCTTTAAAAGAGTGGAACAAAAACATTAGAATTATGTTAGAAGAAGCCGGTTTTTTTGGAAATAATATTTTTGGATATGTAAATTCTAGGCAAACAGAAATTATACCAGTTAAAATAAAGTAGATGAAAAATAGGTGTTTTTGGGTAACAGATAGTCAATTATATATTGATTATCATGATAACGAATGGGGTGTACCAGTTTTTGATGATGATACACTCTTTGAGTTTTTAGTTCTAGAAACTTTTCAGGCGGGTTTAAGTTGGATAACAATTTTAAATAAAAGAGAAAACTTTAGAAAAGCTTTTGACAATTTCGATTACCAAAAAATATCAAAATATTCAGAAAAAAAATATCAATCTTTACTTCAAGATGCTGGCATTATTAGAAACAAACTAAAAATAAGAAGTGCAATTACAAATGCGCAATTGTTTATAGAAGTTCAGAAAGAATTTGGTTCTTTTTCTAAATTTATTTGGGCATATGTAGATCATAAACCTATTTTAAACAAGTTTCATAAAAGAGAAGATGTTCCAGCTGCTACCAAATTATCAGATACAATTTCTAAAGATTTAAAAAAACGCGGATTTAAATTTGTTGGTTCTACCGTAGTTTATGCTTACATGCAAGCTGTCGGTATGGTTAACGATCACACTACAAACTGTTTTAAATATCCAACAGAATGAAAATTTTAAAAGTACCTGCTAAAGATTTAAAAGCTATATTTTATACATTCAGCAGAAGAATAGGCATATTTGTAATATTTGTGTTTTTTTTATTTTTTGATAGTTTATATTTCGCAGAAAATATTACACACTCTCAATTACCCATTAATATTTTAATGTTAATAGGTTTTGTGGTAATGTACTATAGAGCCAATAAAAGAACCCAAGAGTTAATGATTTATGCAGTAATTTTGGGCTTTGGAGGTGAGTATCTCTTCTCGAGACTTTTAAACATGTACACTTATCGATTAGAGAATGTACCCTTGTATGTTCCGTTTGGTCATGCTGCCTTATATGGTAGAATTTTTATGTTTAGTAAAGCGCCAATAGTAAGAAAATATCACGAAGCAATAGAAGAGCTTTTTGCTTTAATTATTGTTTTGTTAGCAACGGTTTATGTAATTTTCTTTAATGATGTGTTTGGTTTTGTAATGACTATTGTTGTCTTTTTACTACTATGGACACGTCCCAAAGAAAAATTATTCTTTTTTTCGATGTATATTTTAGTGGCTATTTTAGAAATAGGAGGTACGGCATTTGGTTGCTGGAAATGGCCAAGTACTGCTTTTGGTGTTTTCGAATTTTTACCAAGTAATAATCCGCCAAGTGGTATTAGTTTATTCTATTTTTTATTAGATATTGGTTGTTTCTTTATCTATACACAGCGTAATAGATTAGCTTGGAAAAGATTAAAAAATATAGAA
>JAHDHO010000068.1 GCA_020631275.1 Polaribacter sp.
CAGTAATGCCAGGGGTTTTACAAGTAGAAGCAATGGCACAATGTGGTGGGGTTTTAGTTTTAAATACAGTACCAGATCCAGAAAATTACTTAACCTATTTTATGAAGATGGATAAGGTAAAGTTCAAACAAAAAGTATTACCTGGAGATACAGTAATCTTTAAATGCGAATTAATTACGCCTATTAGAAGAGGAATTTGCCATATGCAAGCGTACGCTTATGCGAACGGAAAATTAGTTGCAGAAGCAGAATTGATGGCGCAAATTTCTAAAATTAAGTAATATGAATCAACCATTAGCATACGTTCATCCACAGGCAAAAATTGCTAGAAATGTGGTAATCGAACCATTTACAACAATACACAATAATGTTACAATAGGTTCTGGTACATGGATTGGTTCTAACGTAACTATTATGGAAGGTGCTATTATCGGTAAAAACTGTAGAATTTTTCCTGGCGCAGTAATTTCTGCAATTCCTCAAGATCTTAAATTTGATGATGAAGAAACTACTGTAGAAATAGGTGATAATGTAACAATTAGAGAATGCGTTACTATTAACAGAGGAACATCTGATAGAATGAAAACTAAAATTGGAGATAATTGTTTAATTATGGCTTATTGTCATATTGCTCATGATTCTTTTGTTGGTAATAACTGTATTTTTTCTAATAATTCTACACTTGCAGGTCATGTAACCATCGGTGATAATGTAGTTTTAGCAGGTATGGTTGCAGTACATCAATTTGCATCTGTGGGTAATCATGCGTTTGTAACTGGTGGATCTCTAGTTAGAAAAGATGTGCCTCCTTATGTAAAAGCGGCAAGAGAGCCTCTATCATATGTAGGAATAAATTCAGTTGGTTTAAGAAGACGAGGATATACAACTGAAAAAATTAGAGAAATTCAGAATATTTATAGAATCTTATTTCAAAAAAATTATAATTATACACAAGCTATAGATATAATTGAAGCAGAAATGGAAGCTACTCCAGAAAGAGATGAAATAATTCAATTTATAAAAGATTCTCACAGAGGAATTATGAAAGGATACTTCAATTCTAACTAAAAAGTTAAGAATTGATACTAATGATAAAAAATATAAAATAAAAACGAAATAATGGCAACAACATCAGATATTAGAAACGGTTTATGCATTAAGTATAACAACGACATTTATAAAATTATAGAATTTTTACATGTAAAACCAGGGAAAGGTCCTGCTTTTGTAAGAACTAAATTAAAAAGTGTTACTAACGGTAAAGTTGTAGATAATACATTCCCTGCAGGAAGAAAGATTGATGATGTACGTGTAGAAACGCACAAATTTCAGTATTTATATAATGAAGGTGAAACATATCACTTTATGAATGAACAAGATTATTCTCAAATTCAACTTCAAAAATCTGCATTAGACAGTCCCGATTTAATGAAAGAAGGAGAGATTGTTACAATTATTATCAATTCTGAAGATGATATGCCATTATCTGTAGATATGCCTGCAAGTGTTATTTTAGAAGTTACTCATACAGAGCCAGGTGTTAAAGGAAATACAGCTACAAATGCAACGAAACCTGCAACTGTAGAAAGTGGTGCTACAGTAAATGTACCTTTGTTTATAAATGAAGGAGACAAAATTAAAGTAGAAACTACTAAAGGAACTTACCAAGAACGAATTAAAGAATAGCCTTGAAATTCAAAGAATCTCAAACACTCCAACAAATTGCATCTTTAATAGATGCAAAATTTGTTGGAGATAAAAATTTTGAAATACTAGGTATCAATGAAATTCATGTTGTAGAACAAGGTGATATCGTTTTTGTAGATCATCCAAAGTATTACGATAAAGCATTAAATTCTGCAGCTACTACCATTTTAATTAATAAAGAAGTAGCGTGTCCTGAAGGTAAAGCTTTACTTATTTCTGACGATCCTTTTAGAGATTTTAATAAAATAACTAAAAAATTTAATCCATTTATAGCTTCTAAAGTTAGTATTTCTGAAACTGCAACAATAGGATCTGACACTATTATTCAACCAAATGTATTTATTGGAAATCTTGTTAAAATAGGTAAGAATTGTGTAATTCATCCAAATGTTACCATTTACGATAATACGGTTATTGGAAATAATGTTACTATTCACGCTAATACAGTTTTAGGTGCAGATGCTTTTTATTATAAGAATAGACCAGAAGGATTTGATAAATTGATTTCTGGCGGAAAAGTTGTAATTAAAGATAATGTAGATCTCGGTGCTTCTTGTACCATAGATAAAGGAGTTACTGGTAATACAACGATTGGTGAAGGAACAAAAATAGACAATCAAGTTCATGTTGGCCATGATACTTTAATTGGCAAAAAGTGTTTAATAGCATCACAAACTGGTATTGCAGGTTGTGTTATTATTGAAGATGAAGTAACTATTTGGGGACAAGTTGGTACAAATAGTGGTATCACTATAGGCAAAGGTGCCGTAATACTAGGACAAACTGGGGTAACAAAATCTGTCGCTGGCGGAAAAAGTTATTTTGGTACACCAATATCTGAGTCAAGAGAAAAATTAAAAGAATTAGCAGAAATTAAACGATTTTTAAAAGATAGAAAGAATTCTTAATTTTCTTTTTTTTAAAGTTTCAAAAAGTTATTTTTGCGTAACAAAAATTAAATAGCAAACCAATGAGTGTTTTAGTAAATAAAAATTCAAAAATTATTGTTCAAGGTTTTACAGGTAGTGAAGGTACTTTTCACGCTGGTCAAATGATTGATTATGGAACCAATGTTGTTGGAGGTGTAACTCCAGGTAAAGGAGGTCAAGAACACTTAGGAAAACCCGTATTTAATACAGTTCTAGAATCTGTAGAAAAAGTAGGAGCTGATACATCTATTATTTTTGTACCACCAGCTTTTGCTGCTGATGCAATTATGGAATCTGCTGACGCAGGAATTAAAGTAATAATTTGTATTACAGAAGGAATTCCTACAGCAGACATGGTAAAAGTTAAAGCTTATATAGACAATAAAGATTGTACATTAGTTGGTCCTAACTGTCCTGGTGTAATTACGCCAGATGAAGCTAAAGTTGGTATAATGCCAGGTTTTATCTTTAAAAAAGGTAGAGTAGGTATTGTATCTAAATCAGGTACTTTAACCTATGAAGCTGCTGACCAAGTTGTAAAGCAAGGATTTGGTATTACTACAGCAATTGGTATTGGTGGAGATCCAATTATTGGAACGACAACAAAAGAAGCTGTTGAGTTATTAATGAACGATGATGAAACAGAAGCAATTGTAATGATTGGAGAAATTGGTGGTAATTTAGAAGCAGAAGCTGCGCAATGGATTAAAGCTGATGGTAATAGAAAGCCAGTTGTTGGATTTATTGCAGGACAAACTGCACCAGCAGGAAGAACAATGGGGCACGCAGGTGCTATAGTTGGAGGTGCTGATGATACTGCACAAGCAAAAATGAAAATTTTAGCAGAAAATGGAGTTCACGTTGTGAGTTCACCTGCTAAAATAGGAGAAATGGTTGCAAAAGTTTTAAACTAGTTTTAAAATTAATCAATATAAAAATTCCCGTTTTTACGGGAATTTCTTTTTTGTAGTTCAAAAACTTTGATAATGATAAGTTTAAAAAGATAAATTGAAAATCATGAAATTATTAGAAAATAAATCAGCAATAATTACTGGAGCAACGAGAGGAATTGGTCGTGGTATTGCAATAGAATTCGCAAAACAAGGCGCAAATGTAGCTTTTACTTATAGCTCTTCTATAGATGCAGCAAATGCATTAGAAGAAGAACTAAAATCTTATGGCGTATCTGCAAAAGGATACCAATCCAATGCCGCAAATTTTGATGCAGCACAAGAATTAGCCAAAGAAGTTCATAAAGAATTTGGTGCTATTGATATTTTGGTAAACAACGCGGGGATAACAAAAGATAATTTGTTGATGCGAATTTCTGAAGATGATTTTGACAAAGTAATTGAAGTTAATTTAAAATCTGTTTTTAATTTAACTAAGGCAGTTATTAGACCAATGATGAAACAAAGATCTGGTTCTATTATAAATATGAGTTCTGTTGTTGGTTTAAAAGGAAATGCTGGTCAAGCTAATTATGCAGCTTCTAAAGCTGGTATAGTAGGTTTCTCTAAGTCTGTAGCCTTAGAATTAGGTTCTAGAAACATTAGAAGTAATGTAATTGCACCTGGTTTTATAGAAACAGAAATGACCGCTAAATTAGATGAAGCAACGGTTCAATCTTGGCGAGACGGAATTCCTTTAAAAAGAGGAGGTCAACCAATAGATATCGCAAATGCATGTGTATTTTTAGCTTCTGATATGAGTACTTATATTACAGGACAAACATTATCTGTAGATGGCGGAATGCTAACATAATTTATATTTTATAAAATAAATTAAACCTGTAACAATTTTAACGTTACAGGTTTTCTTTTTTAAAATAGTTATTTATATCTTTCACTAAAATAGTTTTAATTGCAAACAACAACCATAATTTACATCATTTTAGCTCTATTAGTAAGTATTGTTATTTCATATCTTCAATATTTTTACAATAATAAAAGCAAACCCAAAGTAAATATTCTTCTTTTTTCATTAAAAAGTATTTCAATTTTTATTTTATTACTACTATTAATAAATCCTAAGATAAATACTAAAACATATAAAAATGAAAAGCCAAAACTTTCAATTTTAGTCGATAACTCTAAATCAATACTTTATTTTAAGGATAATAACAATTTGGAAAGTATTTTAAGCAAGTTCAAATCTGATGAAAAACTACAAAGTAAATTTAAAATTGAAACCTTTCTATTTGATAAAAGACTAAAAGTATCTGATTCCTTTGATTTTAAAGGTAATGAAACAAATATTTACCAGTCTTTAAAATCAATAAACCAAATAACTAAAAAAGAAAATTCACCAATAATTGTATTATCAGACGGAAACCAAACAATTGGTAATGATTATGAGTTTATCAACTCTAAACAAAAAATTTATCCGGTAGTATTTGGGGATACAACTAAGTATAGAGATTTAAAAATTAGTCAGGTTAATGTAAATAAATATAGTTATATAAAAAACAAATTTCCTGTAGAAGTAATTTTAAATTATGATGGGCAAGAAAATGTCAACTCAATATTTAAAATTTATAGCAATGGTAAAATTCTATTCTCAAAGAAAATAAAATTCACCAAAAACAATAATTCAAAAATTTTTACTACAAATTTAACTTCTATAAAAGAAGGAATCAATTATTATACTGCATCTCTAGATAAAATTGAAAACGAAAAAAACATTAGAAATAATAGAAAAAACTTTTCGGTTGAAGTTATAGACGAACAATCTAAAGTACTTATTTTATCCTCTATAAAACATCCAGATATTGGTGTATTAAAAAAAGCCATTGAAAGTAATAAACAGAGAAGTGTAACGATAGAATATAATATTAATAAAAACATTCAATTTAATGACTTTCAATTAATTATATTATACAACTTAAATAATAAGTTTAAAAATACTATTTCTAAGATAAAAGCTAATAATTTCAATTTTTTATTGATTAATGGTTTAAATTCTGATTGGAATTTTATCAACAATCAACAATTTGGGTTTTCTAAAAAAGCAATTAATCAAACTGAAAATTACGCACCAGTTTTAAATAATTCTTTTTTAACTTTTCTGCAAAAAGATATTGGTTTTAATGAAATGCCACCTCTAGTTGATAAGTTTGGCGAAATTACTTTTTCTAAAGATTATCAAAGTTTATTATTTCAAAATATTAACGGATTAAATACAGAACAACCACTAATTTCATTTTTGGAAGAGAATAATCAAAAAATTGGAGTAATTTTTGGAGAAGGTTTATGGAAATGGAGAGCATCTAATTATCTACTAAATAATTCGTTTACAGAATTCGATCAATTTATAGGAAACATTGTACAATACTTATCATCTCAAAAGAAAAGAGCGCGTTTAGCTGTAAATTCAGAGAACTTATACCCATCAAATTCATTAGTTAATATAACAGCATTTTATACAGATAAAAATTATAAATTTGATGCTAGAGCAGCTTTAGAAATTATAATAACTAATAAAAATACCAAGAAAACAACAAAATTACCTTTCTCTTTAATCAATAACACATATCAAGTTTCTTTTGAAGATCTTGAATCTGGTGATTACACATACGTAGTTTCTGTATTAGGACAAAAGGTTACCAAATATGGTAGTTTTAAAATAACTGATTTTGAGGTTGAAGAACAATTTACTCGTGCAAACGTAGAAAAATTACAAAAGCTAGCTAATAAAACAGGAGGGAAGCTATATCATAAAAATAACCATCAACAGTTAATAAATGACTTGTTAAATGACTCTTCTTACTTCACAACTCAAAAATCTATTGTAAAAGAACAAAATTTAATCAATTGGAAATGGATTCTTTTCTTAGTTGCAATTTTATTTACATCAGAATGGTTTATTAGAAAATATTTCGGTAAAATTTAATTCTATCTTATAGATTGTGTTTCCTAAAGTTATATTGTAAATTTGACTTTAAATTTAATCAATAAAACAAATGGCAAATAATCAAATGGACATAAAGTTTCCAAAAGGTGGAGTATTTTTCGTAATTCTTGCAGTTGCTGCATTAATTTTATTTTCAAAATCTACAGTTACAATTGGTCCTGGTGAAGGAGGTGTAATTTTTGAAACTTTAGGAGACGGTATTAATACTGAAAAAACTTACGGTGAAGGATTTCATATTGTGGCGCCTTGGAACAAAATGATTGTTAGAAAAGTGCGTCAGCAATCTATTTCTGATGAAATGAATGTACTTTCTGTAAACGGACTAGAAGTTAAAGTAAACGGAACTATTTGGTATGAGCCAGAATTTTCTAATTTAGGTAATCTAATTAAAACAAAAGGAGAAGATTACGAAAGAGAATTATTAGACCCAGCAATTAATGCTGCTGCGAGAAGTGTTGTAGGAAGATATACGCCAGAGCAATTATATTCTAGTAAAAGAGACGTAATAGAACAAGAAATTTTAGATGAAGTTAAAAACGTTTTAAAAGACCAATATTTAATTGTAAAAAGAGTTTTAGTTGAAGATGTAAAATTACCTACAACGATTAGAACTGCAATTGAAACAAAATTAAAACAAGAACAAGAATCTTTAGAATACGAATTTAGATTAGCAAAAGCTAAAAAAGAGGCAGAAAGACAAAAAATTGATGCAGAGGGTAAAGCAGTTGCTAATAAAATTTTAAGTGCTTCTTTAACAGATAAAATTCTTCAAGAAAAAGGAATTGAAGCAACTTTAGAATTATCTAAATCTAGCAATAGTAAAGTTGTATTGATTGGTGCAGGAAAATCTGGAATGCCAATTATATTAGGTAATCAATAAGAATATTTAAAAAAAAGTGAAAAAAAATCCAGCTAAATGCTGGATTTTTTTTGCTTATATATTTCTTGTTACTATTAAAATACTGTTAAAGGAAATTTAAAATGTAACAAATATTAAAATACGGCGTCTTAATAATATAGATTAGGTTTAAAGTTTTCGGGTAACTATAAATTTAATCGTAATAATAGATTTTAAAAAATAACTAAGCCATAAAAGCTTAGTTTGTAATTAGTTTTTAATAGTTGATTAAGGTCAGAAATCATTGGTTTCTGGCCTTTTTCATTTAAAACTAATTCTTTTTATCAGGAATTTTATTACGCTCTATTTTTCCCTTTTTTAAAGCCTTATAGTTTTCATAACAATCTAAAACAGCTTCAATCATTTGCAAATCGGATGCTTTTTTAATAAAATACTCAGAATAATTACAATCGGTTAATAATTCGGATAATTCTTGTCTATCCATATCTAAATATTCCATCATAACTTCTCTATCAAACTTACCAGCCAACATTTTACGTAAATCGTCTTCTTTTTTTAATTTCTGAAGCTTTCGAAGCTGTTTTGGTTTTTTTCCGAATAAATTATATAGAAAATCTACTGGTTGAAACAATGCCGCAACAGGAGATGAGAAATTTTTAGCTTGTGGTTTACCAACTTCATAGGTTTGCTGTAAACCATTAATATGTATTCTTGTAAATCTATCTTTTGGCACTTGCTTTACATCAATTTCTAAAACGCCAATTAATTTTGTAGAACGAATTACAACTTCTTTTACATTTTCTGCTTTTTCATAAAGTGCAATTTCTAACTCGTTTCCTTTTAGTAAATCGTTTGTAACTTTTAATTTTATAGATGTATACCCCAAATAAGAAACTAAAATAGTATCATTAACCTTTGTTGGTAATTCGAAAAAACCTTTATCATTTGTAATGGTACCATTAACGGTATTAAGATTTAAAACATGGGCGGCACTTAAAACCTTTTTATTTTCGGCATGTATAATTTGCCCTTTTAAAACTTTAGTACGTAAAGTATCTGCTTGAGAGAATGTGCTTAAAGAGGCTAAAAAGCACAAGATTATAATCAGTTTTTGCATAAGAACAAAATTAATGATAATCCGTTATACTTTGGTTAATTATTTGTGAAAGAAGTTAATTTATATCAAATTGTGCGCACGAGAAGATTCGAACTTCCACTTTCTTACGAAAACAACCCCCTCAAGGTTGCGCGTCTACCAATTTCGCCACGTGCGCAAATTAATATAAAATAAAAAAGTTAAGCTTGCGCTTAACTTTTTTTGTGACCGGGCTGGGGCTCGAACCCAGGACCCTCTCCTTAAAAGGGAGATGCTCTACCAACTGAGCTACCAGGTCTTTTTCTTAAATCGGTTGCAAATATACTATCAATCATTGGAATTATTAGCATAAAAATGATTTTTTTTTATCGATATTTGTAAAAAAATAAAAATAATGAAAATTATACTGTTAGGATACATGGCTTCTGGAAAATCAACTATTGGTAAAGAGGCTTCTAAAAAGCTGAATACTAATTTTATAGATTTGGATGATTATATATCTAACAGAGAAAAAATGACGATTTCAGAAATCTTTAAAAATAAAGGAGAAATCTATTTTAGATTAAAAGAAAACAAATATTTAAAAGAAATTTTAAATTCTGATGAAGATTTTATACTTTCTTTAGGAGGAGGAACACCTTGTTATGCCGGTAATATGGATTTAATAAAAGCAAGTACTGCTAAATCTATTTACATAAAAGCAAGTATTAAAACTTTGGTAGAGCGTCTTAAAAATGAAAAAAACACAAGACCTCTTGTAGCGGAATTAAATGATGATAAATTATCTGAATACGTAGCAAAACATCTATTTGAAAGACGTTATTTTTATGAGCAAGCTAGTAAAACTATTAACACTGATAACTTAACAAGCAAAGAAGTTGTTACAGAAATTGAAAAATCCTTAGACTAAATAAGCTACAGCACCATTATCATTAAACTCTACCTGTACATGCTCTTTAATTGAAGTTGATAAAGAAATTCCTTTGAAATCTGCTTTTACTGGATATTTTTTATGGTTTCTGTTAACTAATACAGCTGTTTTAAACCTTTTTAGTGGAACTTCTAAAAAATGTTTAATACCATAAATTAAAGTAGTACCAGAGTTTAAAACATCATCAACTAAAACCAAGGGTTTGTTTTTGTATTCTTCTATAGAAATAGATGTTGTTACCGGTAATAAGGGTTTCTTTTTATTTATATTTACTTCGCAAAGAATCACTTTTAATGAAGAAATTTCTTCTAAAATAGAGGCTATTTTTTTTGAAAAAACAAATCCGTTTCCTATTATTCCGGCAATAATAACTTCATTTTCAGAACTATTGCTTTCATAAATCTGATAAGCAATTCTTCTAATTTTTTGATTAATCTGAGTGTTGTCTAAAATAATACTGTTTTCTGCAATCATTAATCTTCTATTGTATAATCTTGATAATTATCTAAATCTCTTCTGTCTTTTTTGGTTGGTCTACCAATACCTTTTTTTCTGTAATAGTCTTTGGCAAATTTTAAAAGTTCTGTTTTTTCAAATTCCTCTTTTGGTGTAACATCCTTTCTATATTGATCTACCAATTTTGCGCCAACTCTACTTTCTGGTAAATTTAAAACTTTTATTTGATAATTTATCTGATTTTTACGAACTACAATTAATTCATTACCAAAAACTTCTTTAGAAGGTTTTATACTTTTACCATCTATCTTAACTTGCCCTTTTTTACATGCTGTTGTAGCAATACTTCTTGTTTTAAAAACTCGAATACACCACAAATATTTATCAATTCTCATAAAATAAGTTAAAATATAATTTTTGTCTTTTTACAAAGGTATAAAAATGGTAAATTGCAGGCTTAAATTTTTAAGTTAAATGAATAAAATAAAAAATATTTTCTTAATTCTTTTATTAGGAGTAGTTGTAATGTATTCTTGTGATGATGATAATAATGGATTTTTTAATCCGTTTGCAGACATTAATTACGAAGAATTAGCAATAAAAGATAACGATTCTATAGTGAAATTTTTAAAGAATAATTATTATGACACTGATTTAGATTCTGTAAAAACACTAGTAAGTGGTAAAACTTCTTTATTTGAAGATACAGATAAATTAAAATCTTTTAAGATTACAGAAAATGATATCGAACATACTTTATATGTTTATACAATAGAACAAGGTCAACCTTCACCAGTAAAAAGTAATCCTACTGTAATGGATTCTGTTTATGTAAAATATTCTGGTCAGGCTTTTGCAAATACAGAATTATTAACTTCTAATTTTGATAGAAATGACTCTGGAGCATGGTTAACTTTAAATGCTGTTATTGATGGTTGGAAATATGGTTTCACTAATTTTTTAGGAGGTGAGCTAAAAAAAGATACTAATGGCGGTACATTTAACGGGCCAATTACATATTTAAATACAGGTAAAGGAATTTTATTTATTCCTTCTGGATTAGCTTATTCTTCAATTGACACTAATAATTATACAAGTAGTTTAGTAGACACAAATTTGATGTTTTACATTGAGTTATTAGATATTGTAGAAGATACAGATCACGATAATGACGGAATACCTTCTATTGATGAAGATGCAGATGGTGATGGAGATCCTACAAACGATTTTAGCGATAATAGCAATCCTGCTTTACCAGATTATTTAAATCCTAATGTATAGTTAGATTTTTTACAATATTTAAAAAAGCTCTTGAATTCTTCAAGAGCTTTTTTTGTACAATTTAAACTGAATTTTAATAGTTATAAATTAGTTTAGAGTAAATATAAAGTTAATCTTAATTTTGAATTTATAAAGCTCTATAAAAACACAATACAACCAACTATTTTCAGAATAGTTCTAACCAAAAAAAAGTCCTTGTAAATACAAGGACTTTTTAATATTGATTGAAATATCTTATAGTTTTAAAGATAAACCAAAAATAATTTGATCTGTTCTATTATCTACAGTTACGTTAGCAAAATTTGCTTCAGTTTTAGATAAACCTCTTTCCCAACGAACATCGATACCTATTCTTCCTAATTCGATACCAGCACCCATTTGTAACCCAACAGAAAACTTATCAAACTCATCTGTAGTTAATCCAGAAAAGCTAAAATCATCTTCTATTATATATTGAAAAGAAGGACCAATAAAAACATTGGCAACACCTAAAAATTTCTTTCCTAATAAAACAGGAACGTCTAATTTCTTGTATTCATATTCTGAAGTAGCGTCATTAGTATCTGTGTATTCGTTTTTTACTTGTGTAAACACTAGTTCTGGTCTTATGTATAAACCAATTAAAGGTAATTTACCACGAAACCATAAACCTGCATGATAACCAGATCTAGATTCGCCACCTCTAATAACATCGTTTCCTGTTGATGAGAAAGTTGCATCACCGTTATTATTATAGTTTATACCTCCTTTTAAACCGAAATCGATTTGTGCATTTGAAGTTTGACTAAAAGCAAAAGCCAAACACATCATTAAAATTACTTTTTTCATGTTTTTTAGATTTATAGTTTGTTAATGTTAAACGAAATTATTTTCTAGAAATTACTTTTTTAACAGCTTTTACAACTGCAGTAGCATCTAAACCATATTTTGCCATTAATTGTTCTGGTGTTCCAGATTCTCCGAATGTATCATCCGTAGCAACAAATTCTTGCGGAGTAGGAGCATTTAAGGCTAAAGTTCTAGAAACACTTTCACCTAAACCACCTAATTTATTATGTTCTTCTGCAGTAACAATACAACCAGTTTTAGCAACAGATTTTAAAATAATATCTTCATCTAAAGGCTTAATTGTATGAATATTTATAACTTCTGCAGAGATACCTTGTGCTTCTAATTGTTCTGCTGCTTGCAAAGATTCCCAAACTAAATGCCCAGTTGCAACAATTGTTACATCTGTACCTTCAGTTAATTGAACTCCTTTACCAATTTCAAATTTTTGATCTGTTGGCATAAACACAGGTACTTTTGGTCTACCAAAACGTAAATAAACTGGCCCGTCAAAATCTGCAATTGCAATTGTTGCAGCTTTTGTTTGATTATAGTCACAAGTATTTATAACTGTCATGCCTGGTAACATTTTCATCAAACCAATATCTTCTAAAATTTGGTGTGTAGCACCATCTTCACCTAAAGTAACACCTGCATGAGATGCACAAATTTTTACATTTTTACCAGAATATGCAACAGACTGACGAATTTGATCATAAACTCTACCTGTAGAAAAGTTTGCAAATGTACCTGTAAAAGGTATTTTACCTCCAATAGTTAAACCAGCAGCAATTCCAATCATATTTGCTTCTGCTATACCTATTTGAAAAAACCTTTCTGGGTTTTCTTTTATAAATTGATCCATTTTTAAAGAACCAATTAAATCTGCACATAAAGCAACCACATTTGGGTTTGTTCTTCCTAACTCTGTTAATCCGTCACCAAAACCTGAACGTGTATCTTTTTTTTCTGTGTACGTGTATTTTTTCATTATTAAGTTGTAAAAATTGTTGTGTTGTAAATTTTGGTAAAAATAAACTTTTATTTGTCTTTAAGAAAAGAAAACGAAGATTAGAATTCGTTCTTTTTAACATAATTCACTTAAAACTCTAAATTGTGTAAATTCAGCATAAAAATTAAAGCTTCATTAACTCACTATATAGTTTTTGTACTGGCAAACCAACCACATTAAAATAGCTACCTTCAATTTTTTCAATACCTATAAAACCAATCCATTCTTGTATACCATAACTACCGGCTTTGTCAAACGGTTTGTAATTTTTGATGTAATAATTTATTTCATCAGAAGTTAAATTCTTAAAAGTAACTTTAGTAATATCATTAAAAATCTTTTGAAAACTATTTGTTTTTAAAGAAACCGACGTTATGACTTTATGTTCTTTCCCAGACAAATTACTTAACATTTTAAATGCGTCATCTTTATCCTTTGGCTTACCTAACGCTGTATTTTCTAACCAAACAATGGTATCTGAGGTAACTAATAAATCGTTATTATTTAAATTATGAAAAGCTTTAGACTTTAAGTCTGCTAAATAGTCGGTTATTTCTTCTGCTAGTAATTCCTTCGGATAAATCTCTTCAACAGACTTTAATTTCACAGAAAAATCTATTTCTAAGTCTTTAAAGAACTGTTGTCTTCTAGGTGAACCAGAAGCAAGTATAACATTGTATTTTGATAATTTTTGTTGAATCATGTGCTTAATTTAAAACAAATTTAATACTATTTATACATTTTGATAATATGTAAACAGTTTTTTGATATGAGTTCAAATTAGAATCTTAAAGACAACTTTTGCGTTTTGAGTATTGTTAATTTTACATCAGAAAATTTAATTAATAATTAAAAAATGTAAGAGATTATGACTATAAATTTTGAATACCACGATGTAGAAGC
>JAHDHO010000069.1 GCA_020631275.1 Polaribacter sp.
CGGCATACGCATGCACACCAGCTTCTACAGCTCTAAAATCGTTACCAGTAGCAATAACAACAGCATCCACTCCATTCATTATTCCTTTATTGTGTGTTACAGCTCTGTAAGGTTCTACTTCGGCAATTTTAACTGCTTGGTAAAATTTTTCTGCAAATTTCTGTGGATTTTCGCCACCCAAATCTTCAATTTTACAACTTACTTCTGCCCTTACTACACATTCTGGCACATAGTTAGATAAAATACTCATTACAATTTCAATTTCATCATTTCTAAATTTAGCAGCAATCGCTTCTAAACAAGAATTTATAAAATTGGCACCCATCGAATCTTTGGTTTCGAAAGTAATATGTAATTGGTAGTAATTTTCTAACTGATCTGTTTTATCAATTAACTGTAAATCTAAAATTCCGCCACCACGTTTTTCCATATTTTTAGTTATGGATGCAGTAGCCGCATACAATTCGGTTTTATTTTTATTAAAATAAGAAGTTAAATCTTGTTTATTACCAGCAAACATAAAATGTACTTGTCCTATTTTTGTTGTGCCTAAAACGGTTGTTTTAAATCCGCCTTTAGTACTCCAAAATTTAGCAACTAAAGAAGCCGCAGCAACAACAGAACTCTCTTCGGTTACCATTGGTACAACATAATCTTTATTGTTGATAATAAAATTTGGCGCAACACCCATTGGTAAGTAAAAATTAGAAATGGTGTTCTCTATAAAATCGTCGTGCAACTGTTGTAGTTGCTCATCAGAATTCCAATATTGTTTAATAATATCAACAACTTTTAAATTATCATTAAAATAATTTTTTGCAATCCAATTAATCTTTTCTTCTTTAGTAAATTTAGAAAAACCCTTTATTATTTTACTCATTTTATCTGCTATAAACTATCAGCAACAAATATAATTCAATCCGTTAAAACATTATACATTATTCAAGTTTTCTCAAATTTTAAAACATTTTTTGCGGATTTTTACGTAAACTTGACAAACTTTTATTAAAACGATGTCTATAATGAAAAAAATCTTCATTTTAGCAACTATATCTCTACTTGTTAGTTGCAAAGAAAAAACCACAACATCAACTAATTATACAACAGGAAACAAAGAAATTACATTAGACGAAATCTGGAATGGTACTTTTTCAGCGAAAAGAATGAACGCTTTAAATTCTATGAATGGCGATTTTTATTCTTTATTAAATACTGATACTAACGGAAACACAACGGTAGATAAATACAGTTATAAAACTTTAGAAAAAGTAGAAACAATTGTAAATAGTACTAATTTAAAGGATTTAAAAAGTTTTGACTCTTATAATTTTAATGCAGAAGAATCTTCTATTATTTTGGGTACAGATTTTAATAAGATATACAGACGTTCTTTTACAGGTACATTTTACTACTACAATATTGCTTCTAAAAAACTTACTTTAATTGGTAAAGATATTCAAGAACCAACTTTTTCTCCGGATAGTAAAAAAATTGCTTATGCAAAAAATAACAATATTTATATTTTAAATCTTACAAACGGAAACAAAGTAACCCAAGTTACAAAAGATGGTAAATTTAACAAGGTAATTAACGGAATTACAGACTGGGTTTATGAAGAAGAATTTGGATTTGTTAGAGCTTTCGAATGGAGTAAAAACAGTAAACATTTAGCTTTTTTACGTTTTGATGAAAGTGAAGTTCCTACTTTTTCTATGGATATGGTTGGTACTGCCAATTATCCGAATCAGCAAGTATTTAAATACCCAAAAGCTGGTGAGAAAAATGCTGAGGTTACGTTGCATATGTTTACGTTATCCTCTAAAAACACAAAAAAAATAGCTTTAGGTAATTACGAATACATCCCTAGAATAAAATGGTCTAATGATGATAATATTTTAATGGCAACAACCCTAAACCGCCATCAAAACAACTTAAAATTACATAAAGTTAATGCTTTAAGAAGCAACTCTAGTTTATTATTAGAGGAAACTGACAAGGCGTACGTAGACATTACAGACAACCTTACTTTTTTAAATGATAACAGCTTTATTTGGACAAGTGAAAAAGACGGTTTTAACCATATTTATCATTATGACTTCTCAGGAAAACTAATCAATCAGGTTACAAAAGGAGATTGGGAAGTAACTAATTATTATGGCTATAATCCTTCTAAAAAAACAATTTATTATCAATCTGTAGAAAATGGATCTATAAATAGAGGCGTTTATTCTATTCAATTAGATGGAAAAAACAAAAAACTTTTAAGTAATAAAGAAGGAACAAATTCTGCTTCATTTAGTAAAAACTTAAATTACTTTATCAATACTTTTTCTTCTTCAGAAATTCCACCAATATATTCTTTATACACTGCAGAAGGAGAAATGCTAAAAGTTATCAAAGATAATTCAGAGCTAAAAGAAGATTTATCAGAATATAAGATGAGTCCGAAAGAATTTTCAACCATTTCTATCAACGGAAACGAATTAAATATGTGGATGATTAAGCCCGCAGATTTTGATGAAAATAAAAAATATCCTTTATTAATGTTTCAATACTCGGGACCAGGATCACAACAAGTTGCTAATAAATGGAATGCAAGTAACGATTACTGGCACAACATGTTAGCCCAAAAAGGAATGATTGTTGCCTGCGTAGATGGTAGAGGAACAGGTTTTAAAGGAAGTGATTTTAAAAAATCTACGTATTTAAACTTAGTTAAATATGAAACTGAAGATCAAATTGCTGCTGCAAAAAAATTGGCAAATCGCTCTTATATCGACGAAAACAATATCGGTATTTGGGGTTGGTCTTTTGGCGGACATATGAGTACAAATTCACTTTTAAAAGGAAGTGATATCTTTACAACGGCAATTGCGGTTGCGCCTGTAACTTCTTGGCGTTTTTATGACACTGTTTATACAGAACGCTTTTTAAGAACTCCGCAAGAAAACCCTGCTGGTTATGATGATAATTCGCCTGTTAATTATCCAGAAAAATTAAAAGGAAATTACTTATTAGTTCACGGTACAGGAGACGACAATGTACATGTACAAAATAGTTACAGAATGATAAATTCTTTAATTGAAGCAAATAAACAATTTGATATGTTTATTGTACCCGATAGAACACACGGAATTTACAAAGGAAAAAATACGCGTTTAAATTTATATACAAAAATGACAAATTTTGTAGAAACGCATTTAATTAATAAATCAAATTCAAAAACAAAAATTAAAGGATAATTATGTTAGACAAAGGAGTTAGTACTGCTACAGAAGACCCACAAATGTTTGGTCACCCAAAAGGGTTATTTTACTTATTTTTTGCAGAATTATGGGAACGTTTTAGTTTCTACGGAATGAGAGCGTTGCTTACGCTTTACATGGTAAACGAAATATTTAAGGCAATCGCAGAAAGAGATGCAGCTACAGCAGTAGTTTATGCTTCTTACGGTTCTTTAGTATATGCATCAACAGTAATTGGTGGTCAAATTTCTGATAAAATTTTAGGAATGCGAAGTTCTATTTTCTTAGGTGGAATTTTAATGGCTATTGGTCATTTTGTATTGGCTATAGAAAATGATATAGCATTTTTCTTAGCACTAGCATTAATTGTTGTTGGTAACGGTTTTTTTAAACCAAACATTTCAACCTTTGTAGGTGCTCTCTATAAAGAGGGTGATGTTAGAAAAGACTCTGGTTTTACAATTTTCTACATGGGAATTAACATTGGTGGTTTTGTTGCACCTTTATTATGTGGTTGGTTAGCCGCAGAATATGGTTGGCATTATGGATTTGGTTTAGCTGGTATAGGTATGATGGCAGGTTTAATTTTCTTTTGGAGCGGAATTAAAAAAAATGTTTTTGGAGACAAAGGTATGCCGCCAAGTCAAGAAGTGTATGAAAAGAAAGTTGTGGGTATTCCTCAAAAAACTTTAATACCAATTATCGCTGTTTTATTTGTGCCGGTAATTGCTTATTTACTTTCTTCTTGGCAAGCAAATTACGTTAGCGGAATTTTTAAATTTATTGGTTTTGCAGTTTTAGCATACTTAGGTTATATAATGTATAGTTTAGATAATGTTGCTCGTAAAAAGTTATTTATGGCAGTTTTAATTACATTTTTTATGACTTTATTCTGGGGTTTCCACGAATTATCTGGAAGTGTAATTACTCTTTTTGCATCTAGAAATGTTGCCTTGGATGGTATTATGAGTGCTAGTCAAACAAATGCTTTAAACTCTATGTTTATTATCATTTTAGCAATTCCTATTTCTTTACTTTGGGGATATTTGTCTAAAAACAAATTAAACCCAAGAACACCCTATAAATTTGGTTTAGGTTTATTATTAGCCGGTGCAAGTTTTTACATTTTATCTATTAGTGGCGCTAGCGCAGATGAAAACGGAATGGTACCATTTACTTATTTACTTGTAATGTATTTTATTATTTCTGTAGGTGAGTTATTTATGTCTCCTGTAGGTTTATCAAAAATTACAGATTTATCACCAAAAAATATTGTTGCTTTTATGATGGGAGTTTGGTTCTTATCTTCTGCATTTGCATTTCAAATTGTAGGTTTTATTTCTGAAGAGCTAGCCATAGAAAATGTTCCGGGTCAAGTTATTAATCCATTAGACACTCTAAGTGTATATACTGAAGGTTTCCATTTAATTGCACTATATGCATTAGGAGCAGGAGCAGTAGTTTTATTGTTTTCTCCGTTAATGAAAAAATTAATGGGTAACGTACATTAATCAAAAAATTACTTTAAAAAAACCTCATAAATTATGTTTATGAGGTTTTTTTGTACCTAAAACTTTATTTGTAAGTTTGGTAATATAATTGCGAATAATAAATCATGAGAAAATTAATATTTATTTTAACACTAGCTCTGGTATCATTGTCTGCAAATGCACAAGACAAAATTAAATGGCTGTCTTTTGAAGAAGCAATTGCACTAAATGCAAAAACACCAAAACCAATTTTAATTGATGTTTATACGGATTGGTGTGGCTTCTGTAAAAAAATGGATATTGAAACGTATTCTAACAAAACAATTATTAAAATTATTAATGATAATTTTTACGCTATTAAATTAAACGGAGAAGAGAAAAAAGACATTACCTATAATGGGCATACGTTTAAATTTCAAAAAAACGGTAGAAGAGGATTCCATCAATTACCAGCTACAATAATGAACGGAAAACTATCGTATCCATCAACCATATTTTTATCTGAAAAAGAAGAATTACTTCAAAATATACCTGGTTATCAACAAAAAGAAATGTTTGAAAAAATATTAGTTTATTTTTCTTCGGATAATTATAAAAATACTAGTTGGAAAGATTTTGATAAAGAATTTAAAAGTAGTTTATAAATTAATCAGTTAAAATAAAAGCGCCTTTTTGACCAGTATAATGAAAAGGAATCTCGAATTTTGAAGATATCTTCTCCCAAAATAGTACATCCTTTTTATAATTAGAGCCATCAGCAATTACCAAACTCGGTTTTAAGATATTTATCATTCTTGCCATATTTATTTTTGGCGAATATTGCAAAACCACAATAGGACTCTGCATTTTTTCTAATTGATATACTCCTAAACTATCAATTATTAAAATATCTTTTCCTTGAAAATTGATGTAGTTTTTAAAATCAATTTTATTTGTCTTCTCTATTTTTTCTGAAAGCATAAAAGGTTTAATGGCTTTAATCTCATCAACAGAAACACTATCTATATTATGCTGAATATTTAGTTGTTTACCAATTTTACTACCTATAATAGAAAACCTACTCTTATGAAATACCATAAAAGCGTTTTGTTCTTTTGCTTTTTTGTACTCTAAAAAATAAATACTTTGGCACAATACTATTGATACTAAAAAGATTACCAAACGTTTTGAATTTTTATTCAATAAGAAAAAAACAGCTGAAAAAACAATAAAATATAAAACTAACATTGTTTTAAATGAAATCGAAATTTCTTGCCATAAAAACTGCTCTTGACGAGAAATAAAGCGAACAAAACTATTCATTAAAGAAATTATTATACCGTAAAAATCAGCAAAAAACTGTGGTAAAATATTTAAAACAGATAATATAATTATAACGATTCCTAAAACGAGAATAAACCCTAAAAAAGGAATGATTACTATATTAGAAAGCATAAACAAACCTGGAAATTGTTGAAAGTAATATATACTTAAGGGTAAAATTCCTACTTGAGCTGCTATTGAAACAGTTAGCAATTGCCATAATTTTTTGTCTAAATAATATTTTGAAACATATAAAGAATCTAGTTTTGGTTGAACCCAAATTATTCCGAATACAGCTAGATAGCTCAACTGAAAACCAACATCAAATAAAAACATTGGTTTTACCAACAACAAAAATAACATTGAGGTTATTAAGGAGAATTCTATCAAAGTTTTCTTTTGAAATGATTGCCCTATTGCAACAAAAGAAAACATTGTAACCGCTCTTACAACAGAAGCAGATAAACCTGCGATAACTGCAAATATCCAAAGTAATAAAATAATACTTATAGCTTTAATATATTTACCGTTTTTAAGACCTTCTAAAGGTCTTAATATAAAAGTTATAATTAATAATAAAATACCTACGTGTAAACCAGAAACAGCTAAAATGTGTATTGCGCCAGCATTTTGATAATCTGTTAATAAGCCTTTAGAAATGTCTTGCCTTTGACCAAGTAAAAGAGCACTAATTACTGCTAATTCATCTTTTTTAAAGTTTCTTTTTTTTAAAGACTTTATAATTTTATTCCGAATACTTTCTGCAATTCCTATTAAAGAAGTCTCTTTTAAATTCGATTTTAAATATTGATGCTTTTCTATAAAAATTTGATGATAAATCCCTTGTTTTGCCAAATACGATTTATAATTAAATTGATACGGATTTAAAGGCGGAATTAATTCTTTGAAAACAGGTTTTACATATACTTGGTCATCAATAGAAAATCTAAAATTTAAAGTATCTTTTTCCACATTTAACAAAACCTCTCCAATTGTTTTATACTGATTTACGTTTATAATTTCAGCAATATATTTTTGATAATAGTTGCCCGGTTTTAAAACTTTCGTGATTTTCAAAAGAACTTGCGCTTCTTCTTTATTAAAGTTACCGTAATGATTTTTATAATTTCGAGAATCGTTGAGAAACGTTACAGAAATTCCTATTAATAAATAGATTAAAAAAGTAGATATTGTAGTTAACTGTTTTTTTATATTAAGAATGTAAATAACTATAAAAACACCAAATACAAAAGATAATTTTAGAAAACCATATTGCCAAATTTCATAATAAAACTGCAAACAGATTCCTAAAATTAAAAACACCAAAAAGTGTAAAGGCACGTATTTAATTAACCTTTTCATAGCAACGTCAAGTTACTAAAAAAAACTATAAGATTCTGTTTGTTTTTACGTAAGCGTTTTTCCAATATTTTTGAGATAAATCAGAAATAATTACACCTTTTGATGTGGTAGCATGAATAAATCTAATACTACCATTTGAAACTGCAATAATTAAACCAACATGATTGATGCCTCGACCTTTCTTAGAAGTTTTAAAAAATAATAAATCTCCTTTTTTAGCTTTTTTTAAGGCAATCTTTCTACCTCTTTTAGCCATATCTCTAGAAATTCTAGGCAATTGTATATTTTCCTCTAAATAAGATACATATACAATACCAGAGCAATCCATTCCTTTGGTAGTTGTACCACCAAATCGATATTTTACACCTTCGTATTTTAAAGCATTGGCAACAACTCTATCAACCTTAGAAACGGTTTTGTTTACTCTTTTTCTAGATGAATTGTTTACATTTTTTGTAGATGAACAAGAGGTAATCACTAAAGATAATATCAATAAAACAATATACCACTTTCTCATCTTTAGAATTTTTATTTTAATGAATTTACAATTGCAGTAGCAACGTTTTTAGATGCCCCCTTACCTCCTAATTTTTTTTCTAATTCAAAATAATTTAAAAACATTTGTTCTCTAGTGGATTCTTCTAAAATAAGTTGTAGTTCCTTTTTTAAATTCTTTTTATTAAAGTTTTCTTGAATTAATTCTGTTACCACTTCTTTATCCATTATTAAATTCACCAAAGAAATAAATTTTAAAGTAATTATTCTTTTGGCTATTTGGTAAGAAATATAACCACCTTTATAACATACAACTTGTGGCACTTTAAACAATGCAGTTTCTAAAGTTGCAGTACCAGATGCTACCAATGCAGCATAAGAATTACTTAATAAATCATAGGTTTTATTATTGATGAACGCCACTTCTCTACCTCCAATTATTTGCTGATAAAAAGAAAAATCTTGACTCGGAGCACCCGCAATTACAAACTGGTAATCAGAAAAATCTGACACTAAAGAAAGCATTACAGAAAGCATTTTTGTAATTTCTTGTTTTCTACTTCCTGGTAATAACGCAATAATTTTTTTATCGGATAAATTGTGTTTTTTACGAAAATCACTTTCAGATATTTGTGCTCTATTCGCAATTGCATCAATTAACGGATGCCCTACAAACGTTACATCATAATCGTATTTTTTATAAAAATCTTTTTCAAACGGCAGTATAACAAATAATTGATCTACATCTCTTTTGATATCTTTAACTCGACTTGCTCTACTTGCCCAAACTTGCGGAGAAATATAATAGTTAGTTTTAAAACCTTTTTCTTTTGCCCATTTAGCAACACGCAAGTTAAAACCAGAATTATCAATAAAAATAATTACATCAGGTTTAAATTTTTCGATATCTTTTTTGCAATCTTTAATAAATCCTAAAACTTTAGAAAGGTTTTTTAAAACTTCAAAAAAGCCCATAAAAGCTCTTTCTTTATAATGACTTACAAGAGTTCCGCCAACATTTTTCATTAAATCGCCTCCCCAAAAACGAATATCTGCAGTTGCATCCTTTTTTAACAGTTCTTTCATTAGATTAGAACCGTGTAAATCTCCAGAAGCTTCACCTGCAATTATATAATATTTCATTTTAAAAAAACTTTAATAATAATGTTGTTAATGCAATAAGAATTGTTGCAAACAAAACACCCTTTGCTTTATTGTCTTGTTTCTTTTTTATAAAGATAAAAAAGACAAATAGATTAGGTATAGCTGCTAAAGATAGAACTTTACCATACAGTTTTCCTTCCTCAATCATTTTTAAAGTGTCATCAAAACTAAATTTAGAAAAGTATTCTAAATATAAAAACACACCTCCAAAAGTGGCAAATAAGGCAACTAAAAATCCTATTAAAATATCTTTTTTTACAGTTCCCAAGAATTTAGTTTTTGAATCATATGATGTGCTGTCATATCAAATTGAACAGGTACTACAGAAACGTATCCATTTTCTAACGCATAAACATCTGTGTCTTGCCCTTTATCTTTATTAACAAATTGCCCAGAAAGCCAGTAATATTCTTTACCAAAAGGACTTTTACGTTTGTCAAAATCTTCTTTCCAATAGCCACTTGCCTGTCTACAAACTTTTACACCTTTTATATCTTCCTTTTTTAAATCAGGAATATTAACATTTAAAACCACGCCTTCTGGTATACCATTTAAAAGCGCATTTAAAGTAATGTTTTTTACATATTCTTCTGATGGTTTAAAATCTGCATGCCATTTAAAATCTAACAAAGAAAAACCAATTGCTGGCACACCTTCAATACCTGCTTCTATAGCAGCACTCATTGTACCAGAATAAATTACATTTATAGATGAGTTTGCGCCATGATTAATACCAGAAACACACAAATCTGGTTTTCTATTTAAAATTTCGCTAATTGCCATTTTTACGCAATCTGCAGGCGTACCAGAGCACGTGTACTCTAATTGCGGTCCTTCATCTATAGTTATAGGATTACAAGTTAAAACATTATCAACAGTAATGGCATGCCCCATACCGCTTTGCGGACTATCTGGCGCAACAACAACTACATCACCAATTTTATTCATTATTTTTATTAATGCTCTAATACCCGGAGCAGTAATTCCGTCGTCATTTGTAACTAAAATCAAAGGCTTTTCTTGCATAATTGTAAAATTTAAATACAAATGTAATTTATTTATAGGAGTTTCTTTTTAACAATTTGTAAAGAATCTAAGCACTTACGTTTACTTAATTTTGTAGTAAAAAATATATAAATTATAAATAAAAATTAATATTGAAGTGAGTAACTTTAAATATTTGGCATTATTTTAGTAGTTTAGTAGCAACACAACAGTAATTTTACAATACACAACACGACATAAGTTTTATGAAGAAAGCATATAGAATAAAAATATCATTAATCGCATTTTTAATGTTATTTAGTAGCTTACAAGCTAATACTAAGTTTAATGATCCAGACCCAGAAAAAGATAAAATCTTAATATATGTTTTAAAAAACATTTTAACCAGAGGTCATTTTGTTGTAAAAGACATGAACGACAATTTTTCTGAACAAGTTTTTAATAGTTTTATTGATGGTTTAGACCCAAACAAAAGGTACTTTACTCAAAAGGATATTAAAAAATTTTCGAAATATAAATACGAAATAGATAACCAACTTTTAAAGGATGATGTTTCTTTTTACAACCTTGTTTACAGTAACTTCTTAAGTAAGATTAAAAATGCTGAATCTTATTACACAGAATTGTTAGAAAGCCCTTTTAACTTTAAAAAAAATGAAGATATTGATATTGATTATGATAAGGTTCCGTTTGCTAAAAATGAAAACGAATTAATTGATTATTGGAGAAAACAATTAAAATTAAACGTTTTAAGTAGAATTCAAGACAAATTAGACAAACAAGAATCGCAAATAAAAAAAGATAAAAATTTTAAGAAAAAATCTTTCAAAACTTTAGAAAAAGAAGCAAGAGCAGAAGTAGCCAAAAATATGGATGAGCTTTATCTAAGAATTGAAGAACTAGAACACGAAGATTGGTTTTCTACTTTTTTAAATAGTGTTGTTGGTGCTTTTGACCCACATACAACATACATGGCACCTAGAATTAAAGAGCGTTTCGATCAAGATATGTCTGGTAAATTAGAAGGAATTGGTGCTAGATTATTAAAAAAAGGAATTTATACTGAAATTTTTGAATTAGTATCTGGTGGACCAGCATGGAAACAAGGAGACTTAGAAGCTGGTGACATTATTTTAGAAGTGGCACAAGGAGATAAAGAACCTGTAGATATTGTTGGTATGCGTTTAGATGATGCTATAAAATTTATAAAAGGTCCTAAAGGCACAGAAGTTAGGTTAACAGTAAAAAAGAAATTGGATGGCTCTACTAAAGTAATTTCTATTATTAGAGATGTTGTAGAATTAGAAGAAACTTTTGTAAAATCTACTATTGTAGAAAAAGATGGTAAAAAATATGGTTTAATAGATTTACCAAGATTTTACATAGATTTCTCTGACACAGACGCTAGAGATTCTGCCAAAGACATGGAAAAAGAAATCGAGCGTTTAAAAAACGAAAACGTTTCTGGTTTGTTAATAGACTTAAGAAATAACGGCGGTGGTTCTTTAAAAACAGCTATAGAAATTGCCGGTTTGTTTATAGAAAAAGGACCAATTGTTCAAGTAAAATATAGAGGGCAAGACCCAATAGTTAAAAATGATGTTGATCCTAAAATGCAATGGGACGGTTCTGTAGTTGTTCTTGTGAATGAACTTTCTGCTTCTGCTTCAGAAATTTTTGCAGCTGCTATGCAAGATTATGGTAGAGCAGTAATTATTGGCGGAAACCAAACTTATGGTAAAGGAACGGTACAAAGTGTTATTCCTATTAACAACTTTTATCCGAAGTACGAAAAAGATTTAGGAGCTATTAAAATGACTATTCAAAAATTTTACAGAGTTAATGGTGGTTCTACTCAAATTGAAGGTGTATACTCTGATATTGCTATGCCAGATAAATATAGTTACATGAAATTTGGTGAAAGAGATTTAGACGGCGCACTGGTTTGGGACAAAGTACCACAAGCAAATTATACTAAAACTAATACTTATGAAAACTTTGCAGACGTTGTAAGTAAAAGTAAAAACAGAATTGCAACAGATACCAATTTCAAATTGATAAACGACTATGCTAAATGGTTAAAAGAAAAGCAAGACGATACTACATATTCTCTAAATTTAAAGCAATTCTCGATAGAAAGTAAGGCTGTTGAAAATGCATCAAAGAAATATGCAAACGTTTTTAAATACGAATCTAATCTTAGCTTTCAATCGCCTAAATACGAATTACCTTTAATCAAAAAAGATAGTGTTTTAGCTAATAAAAGAAAAGCATGGCATAAGAACTTATCAAAAGATATATATGTTTCTGAAGCTTTAAATGTTTTAAAAGATTTAAAAGTTAAAACATCTACCGAAATTGTAAAAAACTAAACACCAAATAATTAACCTTAAATACCTGATAAATTAAGTTTATCAGGTATTTTTATATTATAAACATATGAGTTTTAAAGTAACTTTTAATACAAAATGGTCTGATTTTGACCCAAACAGACACATGAGGCATACGGCATATAACGATTATGCTGCAGAAGTTAGAGTACGATATTTTGCAAAGTATAATTTTTCTATAGAAGAGTTTACCAAGCATAACCTAGGACCAATACTATTTACAGAAGAAACTTCTTTTAGAAAAGAAATTCATTTAGGAGAAAACATTACAGTAAATCTTAAGTTACAAGGTTTGTCTGAAAACAACGAACGTTGGAAAATAGTACACGAAGTTTTTAATGAACAAGGAAAGTTATCTGCTATTATAAAAGTATATGGCGCATGGATAGACTTAACAAAAAGAAAACTTAGAACTCCGCCAGAAGAAACAAAAGAAATGTTTGAATTCGCAGAAAGAGCAGACGATTTTGAAGTAATTTCTTTATCTAGATAGTTCTTAAAATAAAAAAAGCTGAAGTAAATTACTTCAGCTTTTTTTGTTTGTACAGGCGGAGAGACTCGAACTCTCACACCTCGCGGCACTAGATCCTAAGTCTAGCGTGTCTACCAATTCCACCACGCCTGCAACTTTTACCGTTATTTCGGGATGCAAATATAAACAATAGTTCCAAACTACAAACTTGTTCATAATAATTTTTCTATTTTTGAGTAAGAAATTAAAAAAAACTTCATGAATACAATTCAAACATATATACAAGACAATAAAAAACGTTTTTTAGACGAGTTAATAAGTTTACTTAAAATTCCTTCTATAAGTGCAGACACAACATATAAAAAAGACGTTTTAAATACTGCCGATTTTGTTTTAGATAGTTTAAAAAAAGCAGGATGCGACAAAGTAGAGCTTTGTGAAACACCTGGATACCCAATTATTTATGGTGAAAAAATTATCGACATAAATTTACCAACTGTTTTAGTTTATGGACATTATGATGTTCAGCCAGCAGATCCTATAGAATTATGGACCTCACCTCCTTTTGAACCCGTGATAAAAAACACAGAAATTCATCCGGAAGGAGCCATTTTTGCAAGAGGTGCTTGCGATGATAAAGGGCAAATGTATATGCATGTTAAAGCATTAGAGTACATGACATCAACAGGAAACTTGCCTTGTAACGTTAAGTTTATGATTGAGGGTGAAGAAGAAGTTGGTTCAGAAAGTTTAGCTTGGTTTGTGCCTAGAAACAAAGAAAAATTAGCAAACGATGTTATTTTAATTTCTGATACTGGAATGATTGCAAACGATATTCCGTCAATCACCACAGGTTTACGTGGTTTAAGTTACGTAGAAGTAG
>JAHDHO010000070.1 GCA_020631275.1 Polaribacter sp.
CCGCTACTTGCTCCTGTAATTAATGCTGTTTTTTTCATAATATCTGAATTTCTAATCAAAGATATTATAAACTTACAGAGCGGTTTAACGCAAACAGTTTAAAAATTAACGTTTTTAAAATTCTAGAAATAACAAATAGTTGGGTCTAGTTTCTGTTGCTGATATCGGAAAATCATAAGAAGCAATTTTTTTAAAGCCAACTTTTTTATAAAAATCGATGGCTCTATAGTTTTTAATCCAAACGTAAAGCCAAATTCCTTTTTGATTTTCTTTTTGAATGAAGTTTAAATTGTATTCAAATAATTCTTTTCCTAAACCTTTACCAAAAAAATCTTCAATTAAGTATAAGCGTTCCATTTTGGTTACGTTATCTAGATTGATATTTTCATTTTTATGGTTTAAGATAATTTTAGAAAATCCGGCTAAAGTATCACCAACATACAACAAGCGATATTCGAAATTATTGTTATGTATTTCTTTAAGAATGTTTTCTTCACTAAAATTCTCTGTAAGATAAGCATCCATTATATGTTTAGGAATTGCGTCTTTATGAGGTAAGTAAAATGCTTTTTTACCAACTTCGGTTAATTTTTTAACGTCTTTGCTGGTCGCTTTTCTAATAGTAAACATATTGAAATTATAAGGAACGTGCATTAAAAGTATCACCTTGGTTTACATCGCCAGTTTCGAAACCTTTTTTAAACCAACGCATTCTTTGTGCAGAAGTACCATGTGTAAAAGAATCTGGTACAACTCTACCTGTAGATTGTTTTTGTAAACGATCATCACCAATTGCATGTGCAGCGTTTAGCGCTTCTTTAAGATCTCCTGCGTCTAAAATTAATTCCATGTTTTTGGCGTGGTGCGCCCAAACGCCAGCATAAAAATCTGCTTGTAATTCTAACATTACAGAAAGTTTATTGTATTCTGTTTGACTAATTTTACCACGCATCGATTGTACTTTTCTATTCATACCCGTTAAGTTTTGAATATGATGCCCAACTTCATGAGCAATAACATAGGCTTGTGCAAAATCTCCTGGAGCATTTAGTTTTCTTGCCATTTCTTCGAAAAAACTTAAATCGATATATAATTTATCATCACCGGGGCAATAAAAAGGACCAGTAGCACTAGACGCACCACCACAAGCAGAAGTAACAGAACCAGTAAAAAGAACTAGTGTTGGCTCTTTGTAATTCGGAATAATTTTATTCCAAACGTCTTCTGTACTTCTTAAAACTCGATTACTAAACGCTGCCAATTCATTTTCTTTAGCAGTACCTTTATACGTGGTATTTTGTATTTGATTATTAGTGTTTCCGGTTAAAAAGTTTAGAGGATTGTTTCCTGTAAAATACATTACACCAGCTACTATTGCCACAATAATTAATCCTTTTTTAGAAGTAACTAATTTTAACAATAAGCCTATTAGCATTGGGTTTAATCCGCCACCATAACTTCTACCAGAAGAAGCGCCTCTTCTATCATCAACATTTGTACTTCTTCTATTACTTCTCCACTTCATGTCTTATAAGTTTAAAAACATAAAATTACAGTTTATTTTTAAAGTGTTAAAATAGATTGATGTTCAAAATGTAATTTTATTCTAAAAGTTTAAACGAAGAAATCTAAAAGCTGTAAAAAAATAACCTTAAAACACAACCTTAAATACTTGATTGATTAAAAGATAAGATAATGTTGCGATTTTAGAAACTTAAAATTGTAGCATAAAAAAACCTCTCTGAAGAAACAGAGAGGTTTGTATGTGCAGTTTTCGTATCTACAAAAAACACTTTTGTTTTACTTGATTAACTCGTAAGAACGTTTGATAAAGTTTGTTAATTCTTCACCATGTAATAGGTTCTGAGATAATTTTGCCAAATCAAAAGCCTGAGAAATTAATCCTTTTTGAGCTTCTTCATCTTTATTATTTAAAATTTCTGAAACCAATGGACTATTTGTGTTTACAACTAAGTTGTACATGTCTGGGAAATTACCCATTCCCATCATTCCGCCACCACCAGTAGCCTGCATTTCTTTCATTCTACGCATAAATTCTGGTACGGTAATGATAAACGGCGAAGAGTTAGAATCCATCGCTTCTAATTGAACAGTATAAGATTTAGAGTTTACAGCACTTTCTATAATTGGCTTTAATTTTTCTTTTTCTTCTTCTGTTAATTTAGAAATAACGTTATCGTCTTTCTTAATTAAATTATCTACATGATCGGCATCTACTCTTGTAAATTTAATTTTACCATCTCCACCTTCTAATTTTTGCATTAAGTGAGATATAATTGGCGAGTCTAAGATTAAAACCTCGTAACCTTTAGCTGTAGCTTCTTGTATGTAACTGTGTTGTGCATCTTTGTTAGCTGCATATAAAATTACATGGTTACCATCTTTATCTGTTTGATTGTCTTTTGTCTTTTCGATTAACTCATCAAAAGTGAAAAAAGAATCTGAAACGGTTGGGTATAAAGCAAACTTTTTAGCTTTGTCAAAGAATTTATCTTCAGACAACATTCCGTATTCGATAATTACTTTAATATCGTTCCATTTTGTTTCAAAATCTGCTCTATCTTTTTTGAATAATGAAGATAATTTGTCTGCTACTTTTTTAGTAATGTAACCAGAAATCTTTTTAACTGCACCGTCTGCTTGTAAATAAGAACGAGAAACATTTAATGGAATATCTGGTGAGTCGATTACACCTTTTAGCATTTGTAAAAAGTCTGGTACAATTCCTTCTACATTATCTGTTACAAAAACTTGGTTTTGGTACAATTGGATTTTATCCTTTTGCATATCCATGTTTTGAGATAACTTAGGGAAGAATAAAATACCTGTTAAATTAAATGGATAATCTACATTTAAGTGAATGTGAAATAAAGACTCTTCAAATTGCATTGGGTACAATTCTCTGTAAAAATTATCATAATCTTCTTTTTCTAAATCTGCAGGTTTCTTAGTCCAAGCAGGTTCTGTATTATTAATAATTTTATCTACAGTTATTTGTTTGTGTGGTTCTGTAGTTTCTTTACCGTCTTTATCTTTTGTAGTTTTAGGTGTAAACTCTGGATCGTTAATTTCTTTAGTTCCAAATTTAATTGGCACTTGGTTAAAACGATTGTATTTTGTTAGTAAACCTTCAATTTTACTTTCTTCTAAAAACTCTAAAGAATCTTCTGCAACATGTAAAACAATTTCTGTTCCTCTATCAGATTTATCGTGTTCTACTAAAGTATATTCAGGAGAGCCGTCACAAGTCCAATGTGCTGCAGGTGCATCTTTAAACGATTTTGTAATAATTTCTACTTTGTCTGCAACCATAAAAGCAGAGTAAAAACCTAAACCAAAATGCCCAATAATGCCAGCTTCGTTATCTTTATATTTATCTAAAAACTCTTCTGCGCCAGAAAAAGCAATTTGATTGATGTATTTCTCAACTTCATCGGCAGTCATACCAAGACCTTGATCTTTAATTGTAATTGTTTTAGCATCTTTGTTAATGCTAACCTCAATTTTTGCATCTCCTAATTCTGTATCTGCTTCACCAATAGCAATTAAATGCTTTAATTTAGAAGTAGCATCGGTTCCGTTAGAGATTAATTCACGTAAAAAGATTTCGTGATCTGAGTATAAGAACTTTTTAATTAACGGAAAGATATTCTCTACCGATACATTAATATTTCCTTTTGCCATTTTGTATATAGTTTAAAATTTGACTTTATTATTTTGATATATCAATAGTCAAAAAAAATACCAAAAAGAAGATTCTGACAAGATGACAGAAAGAAGTTTTTAATGTCAATTAAAACAATTTCTGATATAAAAACAAAAATCACTATTTTTGCTAATTACAAACAAACGAATAATTAAAATATTGACCATTAAATTATGTATAATTCAAAAATAACAGGTCTTGGATATTATGTTCCTGATAATGTCGTAAAAAATGATGATTTGAAGGAGTTTATGGAAACTTCTGATGAATGGATTCAGGAAAGAACGGGTATAAAAGAAAGAAGATGGATAGACCCAAAATCTGGAGATACAACAGCAGTAATGGGTGCAAAAGCATCTAGAATAGCTATAGAAAGAGCTGGTTTAACTAAAGATGATATCGATTTTATAGTATTTGCAACTTTAAGCCCAGACATGTATTTTCCTGGTGGTGGTGTACAAATTCAAGAAATGCTAGAGATGCCAACAATTGGAGCTTTAGATGTACGTAACCAATGTTCTGGTTTTATTTATGCAATGTCTGTAGCAGACCAGTTTATTAAAACGGGTATGTACAAAAACATTTTAGTTATTGGTGCAGAAAATCATTCTGGTGGTTTAGAAAAATCTACTAGAGGTAGAAATGTATCTGTAATTTTTGGTGATGGGGCAGGAGCAGCGGTACTTTCTAGAAGTGAAGAGGCTGGTAAAGGTATTTTATCTTCTCATTTACATTCAGAAGGAAAACATGCAAAAGAATTGGCTTTAATAGGTCCTTCAACTAAAAGATGGGTTCCAGAAATTATTGAAGCAAACGACCCTGATGATGTTTCTTATTATCCTTATATGAACGGACAATTTGTATTTAAACATGCAATAGGTCGTTTTTCTGAAGCGATCGTAGAAGGTTTAGAAGCAAATAAATTACAAAAAGAAGATATTGATATGCTAATTCCGCATCAAGCGAATTTACGTATTGCTCAATTTATTCAAAAGAAATTTCAACTTTCTGATGATAAAGTGTACAATAATATCATGAAATATGGAAATACAACCGCAGCATCTGTAATTATTGCTTTAACAGAAGCTTGGGAAAAAGGAAAAATAAAAGATAATGATCTTGTAGTTTTAGCTGCTTTTGGTAGTGGGTTTACTTGGGGTTCTGTAATTATACGTTGGTAAACATTACATTCTTGTATATAATTTGAAAAGACTTGTTTAAACAAGTCTTTTTTTTGTCTTTAATTTTTATAGAATAAGCAAAACATCGTACTTATATCTTATTGTTTAATATTTTAGTATATTTGTTAAACAATAAATAAGTTATTATGAAAGTCAATTATATAAAGTATGTTGTTATTGTTTTTTTGTTCTCAATTTCTTCAAGCTTTTTCGCTCAAAGTTTTAGTGGTAAAGTAACGTATGTCTCTAAATCTAAAATGGATTTAGGAAAATGGGGAGCAAAAATGAGTGAAGCTCAAAAAAAGCAAATTGCGAGTAGACTTAAAAACAGGTTAGAAAAAACATATATTCTAAAATTTAATAAACAAGAATCTTTTTTTAAAGAAGATGAAAAAATAGATGCTATATCTGGTGCAACAGATTCTTGGGGAGCTTATTTTTCTAGAGGAGATCAATATAAAAGTATTTCAGATAACAAGTTAATTCAGTCACAAGAGTTTTATGGTAAAAGGTTTTTGGTAAAAGACGATTTGTATAAAATTAATTGGACATTAAGTTCGGAAACCAAACAAATTGGGAATTATACTTGCTTTAAAGCAAAGGCATTTGTGCCGTATGAAGAGTTAAAATGGTTTGATTTTTCTTGGAGTGATTTGAACACATCTAATAAAGAAGAGCAAGAAGAAAAAATGATTGTTGTAGAAGCGTGGTATACGCCAACAATACCAATTGCCCAAGGACCTGCAGAGTATTGGGGTTTACCAGGGTTAATATTAGAAGTAAGTGCCCAAAATACAACGCTTTTATGCACAGAAATAGTTATAGATAAGCAAAATAATTTAGAGGTTTCTCCGCCAGAAAAAGGAAAAATAATAACTAAAAAAGAATATGCAGAAACGGTAAAGAATAAAATGTTACAGATGAGAAATAATAGAATGGGAAGAGGTAGAAGAGGTTAATTTTTTTTTATAGTTTTGATTTATATTTTTAGAAATTATTTATGAGTAAAAAATTAAAAATACTTTTATTACTATCAAACATCTTTCTATTTATTTTTGTTTTAAATGCATTTGTGAAATTTATTATTTTCGAGGGTGCAAAAACTAATTCGATACTTATTTTTATCTTCTGTATTGTAAATGTTTTTATAGCTATTAAAGGTTCTATTGAGGCTACAAAAAATAGTAAATAAAAAAAATCCGGAGTAGTAGTATTACTTCGGATTGATGTTATTAAATCAAATCAATTACTTTAATGAAAACAAAGTAATTAACTTATAGACGATTTTAATCGCTATTTGTTTCAATTTTATAGAAAAAATGAGTAAAAAAACTTTGGTAATAGGAGCCTCTTTAAAAGAAGAAAGGTATTCTAACCGTGCAATACAAAAATTAAGAGCTCACCAAATAGAAACAGTTGCTATTGGTTTAAGAAATGGTATTGTTGCAGATGTAAATATTGATATAGAAAAAATACAATATGATAATATTGATACAGTTACATTATATTTAAATCCTAAGAGGCAAGAACAGTATTACAACTATATTGTGAGTTTAAATCCTAAGAGAGTAATTTTTAATCCAGGAACAGAGAATTTTGAATTTATAAAAATGTTAAAAGAAAATAATATAGAAAGTGAAATTGCTTGTACGTTAGTGTTGTTAGGAACTAATCAATACTAATTACTTTAAAGTAAATTTTGCACCAGGTTTAGCTAAAGCAACATTGTTAAAAACGGTTTTTGCTTCTTTCTGAAATACGGTTGTATCTGGATATCTGCCAGAAAAATGACCCAAAATTAATTCTTTAGCATTTGCATCTTTTGCAATTTGTGCAGCTTCTATAGAAGTAGAATGTTTTGTTTTTTTAGCTAAATCTTGTCTGTCTGCTAAAAAAGTAGATTCATGATATAGTAAATCAACATTCTTTATAATTGGTACGATGTCTGGTTTATAGCTAGTATCACTGCAAAATGCGTAGCTTAAAGGTTTTGGCGGATCTAAAGTTAAGCTCTTATTAGCAACAATTTCGCCAGAAGTCAACGTAATATCTCTACCGGCTTTAATATTTAAATAGTCTGCTTTATCTATTTCTGGATAACCGCTAATGTTTAGCATGTTTAATTTTCTTGGCTTTTCTTTCTCTTTAAAAAGATAACCATTGGTGTACACTCTATGGTTTAAAGGTATTGTAGTAACGGTAACCTTATCGTCTTCAAAAATTAGTTCACTTTCTTTAGATGTTAGCTCATGAAATACCATGTTAAATTTAGCGTGGGATTCTGATATTTTTAACATTTGCATAGTTGCTTTTTGAATACCTTTTGGCCCATAAATATGCATTTCTTTTTCTCTACTTAACATACCATATGTAGATAATAAGCCAACTAAACCATAATAATGGTCGCCGTGTAAGTGTGAAATAAATATGTGATTTATTTTAGAAAAGCCAACCTTGTATTTACGCATTTGGCGCTGAGTACCTTCACCACAATCTATAAGAAAGTGATTGTTGTTAATTTCTAAATATTGCGAAGTTGGAAATGCATTTGCACGAGGAGTTGCAGAATGACAACCCAGAATAGTAAGGTTTATCATTTAATTACAAAACGTTTAGAAATTACTTTCTTATTGTTCTGTATACTGTAAATGTACATACCTGTTGCTAAATCGTTCTTGTAAAACGGAATTTTGTTTTTACCAGAAGTTACTTTATATGTTTTTTTGAAAACAGTTTTACCCAATACATTCCTTACTGTTAAAATAACAGAAGAATTAGAAACTGAATTAAAAGATATATTTGTAACACTTGTGAAAGGATTAGGTGCAGTAGACAAATTATCTACAGTTTTTTCTTGTGAAAAAGCCGTAAATGAAACCGATAAAAGTAAAATGAAAAGTATTTTTTTTACCATTTATTATCTTTTAAAATCCTAATTCTCTTTCTATTGCTTCCATTTCTAAAATATCTTCTGCTTCTTGCAAAGTAGGTACAATATTTAAGCTTTCTGGAAAATTATCAATATCTATAATTGAATTAACTATCACAAATGATGTGCCATTCTGTTGTTTTTCTTCAGCTATATCCAAAAATAGTAAAAAATCTTTATTTTCTATGCTAATTTTTTTAGAAATATGAATAATTAAATGTCCGTCTTTAATGTATCCATAGTTGTCTTTAAATTTTTTGTAAAATTCTGTAAAGTTTTCTTCTTCAGAAGTTACAAGTATATAATTCTCTTTTTTTGTAATTAGCATCTTATCTTTTTATTTGTTGCGCCAATAAATAAATTACTGCCATTCTTACAGCAACACCATTTTCTACCTGATTAAGAATAATAGAATCATTAGAATCTGCGACATCACTTGTTATTTCTACACCTCTGTTTATTGGTCCTGGATGCATTATAACAATTTTCTTGCCAAGGTTGTCTAATATTTGTTGATTGATACCAAACAGCTGTGTATATTCTCTCGTAGAAGGAAAATACTTGATATCCATTCTTTCGTGTTGTACGCGTAAAACGTTTGCAACATCACACCACTCTAAAGCCTTTTTTAAATTTGTTTCTACCTCTACACCTAAACTTGTAATATGTTTAGGAATTAAAGTTGTTGGCCCACATACTTTTACTTTAGCACCTTGAAGTTGCAATGCAAAAATGTTAGACAAGGCAACTCTAGAATGTAAAATATCACCAACAATAACTATTTTTTTACCTTTTACACTTCCCAATTTTTCTCTTATAGAATAAGAATCTAGTAGTGCTTGTGTTGGATGCTCGTGAGTACCATCGCCGGCATTTATTATTTTTGCATTGACATGTTTAGATAAAAAGACACCAGCACCAACATTACCATGTCTCATCACCACAATATCTACCTTCATGGCTAAAATGTTGTTAACCGTATCTATTAAGGTTTCTCCTTTTTTTACAGATGATTGTCCTGCGGAAAAGTTAATCACATCTGCAGAAAGTCTTTTTTCTGCAAGCTCAAAACTTAATTTAGTTCTTGTGCTATTTTCAAAAAATAAATTGGCAATAGTAATATCTCTTAAAGAGGGTACTTTTTTAATAGGTCTATTAATTACCTCTTTAAAATGATCTGCAGTTTTAAAAATAACATCAATATCATTAGGTTTTAAATATTTTATCCCCAATAAATGTTCTACGCTTAATTCTGACACATCAAAATATTTAAGTTAGATATTTGTTTTTTATTCTTCATGGTAGCTTGTAAAGTTGATTATTTTAATTCTATAAAAACAGCGTCTTTAGTACTGGTTTCTTTCCAGGTAACCAAAACTCGCTCTTCATTTATAGCATCTACTTGTCTGCCTCTATAATTTGGCTGAATTGGTAAATGTCTGCTAAATCGTCTGTCTATTAAAACCAATAGTTCTATGTTTTCTGGTCTTCCGTATGACTGAATTGCTGTTAAAGCAGCTCTAATACTTCTTCCAGAAAATAAAACATCATCTATAATTACAACTTTTTTACCTTCTATTAAAAAATCCATTTCTGTAGTTTCTGCAGCCAATGGTTTTTCTTTTCTTCTAAAATCGTCTCTGTAAAAAGTAATGTCTAAAAGGCCTAACTCTAAATTTTTAATATTGTAATCTGTTTTTAATAGATTGGCTAATCTGTTTGCTAAAAAAGAACCTCTAGGTTGCAAACCAATAAGCACAGTATTAGAAAAATCATTGTGGTTTTCAATTAACTGACAAGCTAATCGATGAAGAATAATTTCAATATCTTTTGAGTTAAGTAAGGTTTTTTTGCTCATAAGAAGGCTATCAATTTAAGTTGATAGTTATTGAAAATCAAAATTAATGTAAATTTATGTATGCACAAAATTATTACGGCTTAAATAAAGTTGGCTATTTGTTAATTAAATTGTTGAAAACAAAAACCACATATATAAATGTTTTCCTAGAGTTGTAGTACCTTTATTATCATAATTCAAATCTCTTAGTTATGTCTCTATTAAAATTTGAATCGATGCTCAAAACCAACAACATTTATTTTTTTGATTTGGTTGAGTTTGAAGAAATCATAATACATTATTTAGATTCTGGTAAAGTATCGTTAGCAAAAAAAGCAATAAAGTTGGGTTTAGAACAGCACCCAGAATCTATTGATTTGAAATTGTTAATGGTAGAAATGCATTTAACAGAAAATGAGATAGATAAAGCAGAATCTCTTCTTAAGAAAATAGCTGTAATTGCGCCAGATAACGAAGAAGTTTTTATACAAAAAGCAACCATAAACTCTAAAAAGGGGTTACATAAAGTTGCAATTAAAGATTTAGAAACAGCCCTAGATTTAACCGAAGATAAAGTAGATGTTTGGTCTTTATTGGGTATGGAATATCTTTATTTAGATGATTTTACAAATGCTAGAAAAAGTTTTGTGAATTGTATAGAAGTAGATTACGAAGATTACTCTGCACTATACAACATTGTGTATTGTTTTGATATGCAAGAAGAACATAATGAGGCCGCAGAATATTTAAAATCATATATAGAAATAAATCCTTATTGTGAAGTCGCTTGGCATCAATTAGGTAGACAATATTTTGTTTTAGAGGATTATGAAGAAGCTCTAAAAGCTTTTGATTACTCAGTTCTTATAGACGAATCTTTTTTAGGTGGATACTTAGAAAAAGCTAAAACTTTAGAACAATTAGAAAACTATCAAGATGCTATAGATAACTATTTAATTACTTTAGAGTTAGACGACCCTACAGCTTATGTATATATTAGGGTAGGTGAGTGCTACCAAAAATTAGAAAATTTAGAAGCTGCAATTTCTTATTACAAAAAGGCCGTACACGAAGATCCTTTGCTAGATAAAGGTTGGGTTTTGTTGGCTAATATTTATTTTAATATAGAAAACTTTCAAAAAGCTTCTTACTATTTATCAAAAGCATTAAAAATAGATGAAGATAATGCCCTTTATTGGCGAAGGTATGCTGAAATAAAACTAAAACTTAGTTTTTTTGAAGAAGCAGTTTCTGGTTATAATAATTGTTTGCGCTTAGGAGAAAATTCAATAGAAATTTACATTGGTTTAATTGATGTTTTATCTTTTTTAGGTGAATTTAATTATGCTTTAAAAGTAATTTTTGAAGCTCAGAAAATTTATAAAGATTTTGCTGAGATAGAATATCGATTTGCAGGTTTATTTTTTATTATGAATAAAGAAAAATATGCTTTTTCTCATTTGATTAATGGAATGCAGATTGATTATGATTATCACATCATCTTAAAAGAGTTATATCCTACGGTTTATGATAATTTAGAAGTTAAAAAGCTTTTAAACAACTACAAAAAAGCTACGGAATAATTATAAAAAGTAAGCGCTGTTTAATTAAAAACAGCGGCTTACCAAGTAAACTAATAAAACCAAGTATTAGTAACCATATTAGAAGTTAGCTTTCTAATTTCTTTATCTTTTTGCGTAAAACTGTTTGTTGTTTTTAGCTAAAGTTTCATTTGTTATTTTGGGTTGTTTCAATTTTAAACAGTTTTCTAAATTATCAATATTATACACTTTTGTTGATTTATAAAAGTTTGAGTTTTTTTCTATTTGTGTGTTCGAAACCCAGGTGAAAAAGAACATAATTATAGCAATTAATACTTTAACGATAATAGCATCTTTAAAGGTTTCTAATAATGAAATCATAGTAGTTTTTTAGAATTCCTCAGGTTTGTTACAACCTGAAGAAATCATTTTTTGGTTGATTGATTTATTTTATTTTCTAGAAATACTTCCTCCAGAAGAAGACTTTTTATTTACAATTTTCGGGTTTCCTTTAAAATCTACATCGCCACCACTTGTTGCTTTTGCTTCAATTTTTTCTGATGCATAAATATCAATGTCTGCACCACTTGTTACCTTCACAATAACATTTTTACTTTCTAAATCGTAAGCATCAATAGAGCTTCCGCTTGTAGCGCTAGACGCATGATTTGTAGTAATACCTGCAATGTTAATATCAGAGCCACTTGTAGATTTAGTTGCTACACTTTCTGCATCAACTTTTATATTTATATCTGCACCACTAGTCGCTGTAATAGATATTTCTTTAGTGTTTATTGTGTTTTCTGTATAAACATCTGCACCGCTTGTGGCTTTTAAGTTTGATAATTCTTCTACTGTTACATAGACTTTTCTTGATTTTGATTGCCAAATATTTTTATCAGTATATATTCTTAAAACGCCATCGTTAATTTCTGTTTTAATAATTTCTTGTAAGTTTTCATCTGCTTCTACTACAATTTCTGTTTCATTACTTTGGTTGATGTATAGATCGATACCGTTACTAACATGAATACTGTTAAATGTATTATTAACATCTCTGTTTTCTGTAGTAACATTTCTGTTGCCGTTTACTTTATTTAAATAATCTACACCACAAGATGTTAGTATAGTAGATAAAAATAGAATTACTAAAAGTTGGTTGGTTGATTTTTTCATAATGTTGTTTTATAATTTATTTGATAAATATCACAGTAAAGACGCTAATAGCCAATATAAAGTTGCCCAGTTGTATTTTTTTTCTTCTGAACTGTAATTAGAAAGTTTCTTCAACTGTTTCCTCATCATCAGTATCGTTATTCTCGATAACACAATCGGTACATTTTAAAGCGATATTTGTCATTTTAAAATAGTGATTTGTCATTTCGTCTTCGTCTAAATTATTTTCACTTCTAACATTGTATAAAAATGATTTTACAGAATTATCAAAATATATAGTTGAAGTAGTTGGTAAAAAAAGTGTAATTACTATTTCTTCATCTTTAAAAATATTTTTTATGTTCGTTAAAAAATAAGCGTCTAATATAAGCTCATTATTGCTTAAGGTATAGTTGTATTTTATTTTTTCGGCATTTTTGCTTGCTCTAATACTGCTTTTACCATAAGATTCTTTCTGAATAATTACATAAGCTTCATCGGTATTACTTCTATTTACATCGATACGAATATCGTTTGTATAAACCATACGCTTATTATCAACTTCTACTTCGTGTCTTCTAGAAGATCTTCTTAAATTGTGTTTATAATAGATTTCATCGTTGTTTTTCATTTTTACAACTAAAGTATCTTGTTTAGAAATTGTAATATTTTTTCTCACTACATTTTTACCATAATTAGCATGTGTAGTTCCAAATTCTATTGCTGTAAAAATGATCATTAACAATGCAATTATCCATAGACCTAAAAGAGATAAAGAAGTTGCTCTACTAACTTGTTTTACGTTACTAGATAACATTCTTAAACCTAAAATTAATAAGGCTAAAAAAGGAATACCAACTAAAACAAATAAAGAAACTGTTAACAACCAACGAGGTAAAGTTGCGTCATAGAAGAATTCTGGGTAACTAATAAAATTACCATCAATATTTAAGAATTCTAAACTTCCTACAGAAAACCCTCCAATAATTAGAGATAAAATAATGGCTGCACCTAAGAATACAAATATTACACCTATAAATTTTCCTATAATTTTAAAAAAACCAAGTATAATTTTACCAATTGTATCTAAAAAATCTTGTAAACCATTATTTTTTTTTGTCTTTGCTGAAAAAGTTTGACTCATTTTTTCAGAGAACTCATTAGCACCGTCTTTAAATTTTTCTGATGCTTGATTTGCAACATTTCTAACATTTTCAGATACATTAGAAAACTCTTCTCTAATCTTCTTTTCGATGTTATCAATATTTACAGGTTCACCTTCCATCTGTAATTTTTCTGCTGTAGTTT
>JAHDHO010000071.1 GCA_020631275.1 Polaribacter sp.
AATAAAATTTTTAAAACAAAACCTAATCGTTCTGTAGATGAAGATTTTAAAGCTCAAATTAAAACCATCTTTCACCACTTAACTAAAGATGAATTGGTTGATAAAATTTTAGCAAACTATTTAGCCAATACAAAAAACAGTGCATCAGAAACCATAAAAAATAAGAGAAAATAATAGTTTTAGTATTTTATGAGCAAAGAAATTAAAGAGAATAAAGAAGTTGCTGTTTGTATAGAAACTATTCAGAATTTATTAAAAGATACAAATCAGCTTTTCGAATTACCAGAAGCACAAAGAATTGCTCTTTTTAAGGTTGCTGGTGAATTGTCTAGACCAAATAGAGACGAATTTCAGCGTAGAAGAAAAGATGCCAAAAAAGCTGCAAAACGTAAAAAAATAGAAAGTGATAAACATGCTAGAAAATCTACCGGAATAAGATCTGCTAGAGAAGCAGCATTATTTGTTGCACCTAAACTATTGGGTGCAGCTCAAATAGAAAAAGACACACCAGAATTAGAGTCACCAAGAAACTGTTATGTATGTAAAACAGTGTATACCAAATTGCACCATTTTTACGACACAATGTGCACCGAATGTGGCGATTTAAATTATGCTAAACGTTTTCAAACTACAGATTTAAAAGGGCAAGTTGCCGTTATTACAGGTTCTCGTTTAAAAATTGGATATCATATTACTTTAATGTGTTTACGTTCTGGTGCAACAGTTGTGGCTACAACACGTTTTCCTGCAGATTCTGCAATTCGTTTTTCTAAAGAAGAAGATTATAAAGATTGGAGCCATCGTTTACATATTCATGGCTTAGATTTGAGACACATACCGAGTGTAGAAATTTTTTGTAATTATATAGAACAGAAATACGATCGTTTAGATATTTTAATTAATAATGCGGCTCAAACCGTAAGAAGACCTTCGGGTTTTTATTTTCATTTAATGGAAAATGAAAAAAAGCCTGTAAATCAATTACCAAAATTAGCACAAACATTGCTAAAAGACCATGAGGCTTGTTTAGCAGAATTGTCTAGTTTAAGTGTTTCAACTTCTAAAACAAGTAAAAATAATGTATTACCAGTTACTTGGCATGGTCCAGAACCAGGAATTGGTTTAAGAAATTCTGCCGAATTATCTCAAATTCCGTATAGTTTTGATAATTCTTTACAAGCAGCAGAAGTTTTTCCTGAAGGAAAATTAGATGCAGATTTACAACAAGTAGATTTAAGAAAAACCAATAGTTGGCGTTTAAGATTGGGTGAGATTGAAACAACCGAAATGGTAGAAGTACAGTTGGTAAATGCTGTAGCTCCTTTTGTTTTATGTAACCGTTTATCATCTTTAATGATGAAAGAAAATACGGGTAAAAAACATATTATTAATGTTACAGCAATGGAAGGGAAGTTCCATCGATTTAAAAAAGAAGATAGACATCCGCATACAAATATGGCTAAAGCCGCATTAAACATGCTAACACACACTTCTGCATCTACATTTGCAAAATCTGGTATTTACATGAACGCGGTAGATACAGGTTGGGTTACAGATGAAGATCCGGCAGAATTATCAAAAAAGAAAACAGAAATTCACGATTTTCAACCACCTTTAGACATTGTAGATGGTGCTGCAAGAGTTATGGATCCGTTAATTGACGGAATAAATACCGGTAAACATTGGTGTGGTAAATTTTTAAAAGATTATTTCCCAATCGATTGGTAATAATTTAAACTCCAAACATAAAAAAAGCCCATCTTAAAAGATGGGCTTTTTAAATTTATAAAAATAAACTTTACTTATTTGATTTACTTAGTAAACCTCCTTTTGCACTGTCTACCGTAATTGTAAATTTAGAATTTCCTTTTACAATCCATCGTACTTTAACAACGCCGTTACCGGGTATATTTCTTACTCTTAATTTAGCCGGATTTACCTTTTGTTCTTCGGTTACATTAAAATCTTCATTAGTAACCAACATACCTGCAATAACATTAACACCAGAAATAGATATATAATCTGGTCTAGTGATATTGTATTTTAAATCTTGACTAGCATGCGTTGGCATCAATCTATCATTTTTAATTGTAGCGGTTATTTCTTTTAAACCACCACTCATTTTCTTTTCAGAAATATTAGAAATAGATAAATTAGGCATATGTTGTGCATGGTAAAACGTAAATGCCATATTTCTGTGTGCTTCTTCTTCTAACATAAAACCTGGTGTTGCTCTTCCAAAATTCTTTTTAAAACCACCTACTTCTATTTTTCCGTATGTTGGATGATCAAACTCTTTCCATGGCGTAAAAGCGTCTCCCATTAATAACTCTTTATCAAAATCATAAGTTTGATTTCTGTCTCTTCCTTGTTTTTTATAATAGGCAAAAGAGGTGAAAATTTCATTTGTAAATGTGTAAATTCCTCTACTACCATAAAACCAATCTAATTCGCCACCAAATACAGAATAAAGATCTTTATAGACAGTTAAATATCGATAGCCAGGTAACATTTTTTCTCCTTTTTTTCCAATAGCATCATAAATTCTGATGTCTTGTCTATTGTATGTTGCCAAATCTTCTTGTGCACCAGGACCTCTTAAAATCATTCCGCCAGAATTATGAAAACTTTGCGCGCCTGCAATATTAGGATGCGCTAAAACAAAATCTGCAACAGCTCTAGTTTCTGGTAACGAAAAAGGATGTTTGTATGCACCACGCTGAATATAATCTGGTTGCCATTTCCAACCCCAATCTCTGTTTGGATCGTAATATCCATGTGTATCTTCATTTATTCTTCCGTCACCATCATTATCAATACCTTCGTTTCCAAGATATTCATATCGTTGTGTTGTTACAACATCATCTGGTCCAATTGCAATCATTTTTCTTGGGTCTAAAGGATCTACAATATAATTGCCATCATCACTTTTTCTTCTCATTCTGGTAATAGATCCATCACCATCAATATCATCATATCCATCTTCATCAAACTTACCGTCTCTATCATCATCTAAAGCAATCATACCAGATCTAGGACTACTTCCGGTATTTGCTTCTTTCATAAAGTCGTTTCTTGCATCAGGATTTATAGTTGGTACTATGTAAAAAATACGATCATTTAGCATATTGGTTATATACTCGTTTTCGTTAAAATTTTCTGTTAGGTACCAAGCAGTGTATATACTTATTTCTCCTCCTTGAATTTCATTTGAATGAATGTTTCCGTCTAAATAAAAACCAGGTTTTCTATCTGCTTTTCCTTGTTTATAGTTTGTAATTGCTAACATCCAAATATCTTTGCCCAAAGCAGACTTACCAATTGATTGTCTTTTTACTAAATTAGGATGTGCATCAGCAATTTTTTTACTTAAAGCAGCTAAACCTTCTGATGTATAATATCTATTAAAAGAAATTTGAACTTTTGGATTATGAGGCGATCCTGCTGCTCTAAAAACTTCTGAACTATTTTGTGCACCAATTGCTAATGGAAATAAAAATAATAGCAACAATGATTTTAATATATTTCTATTGAATTTCATCTTTTCTAATTTTTATTTATTTCAATTTTATTGTTGCAGAATCTACACCTGTATGCGACGTTCCTGCTTCTAATGTTACGCTACCATTTCCTTTTATTAACCAAGAAAATTTTACAGAACTGTCACCATCAATACTATTTAATAATCTAATTTCTTTTCCGCTAATAATTTCTTGATTCTTGTTTAAACCTATGGCAACTTTAATTTTTCTTAACCATCTAGATCTTTTTCCCATTTCTGTATGTGTTGGTAACAAACCGGTATTGTGTACGTCTACAGAAATTCTTGTAATACCGTTTCCTACAGCTTCTGATGTTAAATTTTGAAGTGTAATATTCGGTTGCATTTTTGCCAACTCTATAATAAAATCTGTGTGCTTTTTACTAATATCTGCCACCATTTTATATGGCGGATTTAACATTTTATAAGGAGCAATGCCACCAACTTCTACTTTTTTATTAGGAAAATCTGGATGAGAAACCGTTGTCCAATCTACAAAGGCATTTTTAATATTTTCTTTTTCTGCCCATCTTAAATAATTAACAACTTTATTTTTAGAAGCTTTTTTTGTAGAATCTTTTACTTGAGGAACCCACCAACCAGGTGTTGATAATGCTAGTTTACCAAAATGAAAATAAGACCACTGAAAAAAATCGCCACCTTTTCCTTTAGAGATTGGTGCATCTTTAGCTTTAATAATTTTGTTATACTTATCAGACAAGAATTTATTTAAAGCTGCATCTTGTTTTAAAACACTAGTTACAACTCGTTTTTTTGCACCAGATGCATTATATTTTAAAGGCGTTGATAAATTGTTTTCTGGGCCTAATGTAACAATGGCAAAAATATTCCATCGATCGTAAAGAAAAGAAAGTAAATCTCTATTTTCTTTTTCAGAAACTGGATGTTCTCCAGCACCAGGCGTAAAGTATTGGTAATTGTAGCTGAAATTTTTGTTAAATAAAATTCCGCCTTTACCATCTTCATTAAAAAGACCATCCTTATCATTGTCAATTCCCTCACTAAACAATTTATAAGTTCCCTTTTCGCCTTTATTAATATCTGCTTTTACTAGAATTCTCTCATCATCTTTTAATTTTGTGTAATCACCAGTAATATCTTCAACACGCATCATGGTTATCAAACCATCATTATTTAAATCATCAAAAGAATCTTCATTAACAGCACCATCTCTATCATCATCTGTCTTTTTAGCATTACCATTTTTATAATGCTTTAAAGAAGAAAAATAGTTTTCTGTAGCATTAGGGCTCATGTTAGGAAAAATGTAAAAAGTAGTTTTCTCTAAAATATTTACATGATTTTTTAGAATATTATCAGCAATATTTATAGCCATTTCTGGGCCTAAAATATGAGAACCATCTACACCACTTACAATTGCAATTGCAGGTTTATTTTCTGCTTTTCCTTTAGATAAAGTTAATGCCCAAATCTTATGACCACCAATTGTAGTTGTTAGTTCTTCTAATTTAGCATTAGTAACATTCGATTTTTGAAGTGATTTGATTTTTTGAGTAAGTTTACTGTAATTACTATAGTCGGATTGTGCCGAAATTTGTAACGTAGTAAAACAAATTGTCATCCCTATAAAAAAGAGAGATGCTCGTTTTTTATTAAACATAATAGTTAAGTTTGGTTAATTTAAATAATTATGTTTAAATATATTGTTTTCTATATATAATGCATTCTTTAATGTCCTTTAGACCAAAATATTAAGGATTGTTTAACAGATTTTAACATTTCTAAGCTAAAAAGTGGTAATTCTACTAAAAAACAGAAATTCTGTTAATATGTTGAAGAAGATTTATTTTTTTATTGAAACAGGTTTAAGCTTTATAAAACCAAAAAAGTCTAAAACTTTAATAATTTGATAGGTTACATCAATTTCGTGCCATTTTACCCCAAAATTTGCACTACTTGCGTGTTTATGATGATTGTTGTGATATCCTTCTCCCATCATTAAAAAATCAAAAGGAAATAGATTTTTACTTGTATTAGTCATTTTGTAATTTACATACCCATAAATATGACCAAACCAGTTGATAATAACTCCATGAATTGGTGCCATTAAAAGTGCAATTGGTAATAAAAACCATTGCCATAAAGCAGTTGTAAAATAAGCAAAAAATAAAATGTAAAAAGCAATCCAAAGTAATCTAGAAAAACGAGAACTTGCAAAGCTATCAAAGCTTTTCCATTGTGGTACGTTCTTAGTAAACTTACTATCTACTGGTATTTTTTGTTGATTTATTTGCTGATAAATTGTTTTTGTTTTCCACATCATTGCAAATAAATTAGAATCGTAAGAATGCGAGTGTGGATCTTTTTCTGTTATACGCATGATGCATACGATGCATAATACCATAACCATATGCACTTAAATAACTAGAACCTTGAAAAAACCAAGTTAAAATAAACGTAACACGCTCCATGGTTTTAGACATTGTAAAAACCTGATGTGCAGCATAACGATGTAAAAAGAAAGATTGAAAAAATAAGCCTCCGTACCAAAGAATTATTACAAATAAAACTATAATCATTAATGTTTTTTTGCAAAGATAAATTGATATCAAAAGCAAAACAATGAACCCAAATCAATAAAAAATTTATACTCTTTTTCTTATTCTACTTAGTGCTTGCGCAGTAACACCAATATAAGAACTAATATACTTTAATGGTATAACTTTTAACAATTCTGGTCTTTCTTTAAATAGTTGTAAATAACGTTCTTCTGCTGTTAAGTTTAGCAAATTTTGTTCTCTTTTAGATTTTATTAAAAAAAGTCTTTCCGCTGTTAATCGTCCTATTAAATTACCAATTTGTGTAGTTTTATAAACTTCTTGCAAATCTTTATACGTAATGCTTAAAATTGTAGTTTTTGTAAGCGTTTGTAATTGATATAACGAAGGTCTTTGTGTTAAAAAAGAATCATAAGCGCTTATGAACTGGTTTTCGAAACTAAAACCAAATGTAATTTCTTTCTCTGGATTTTCTTTAGGAATAAATAATCTGACAACACCAGATTCTATAAAAGAAATATGATTTTCTATTTCGTTGATTTTTAAAAAAGTGGTTTTTTTCGGAATTACTCTTCGCTGTAATTTAGATGTAAAGAAGTTCCAATCCTTCTCAGAAATGTCTGCGATTTGATTGATATATTCTTTTATTTGATCCACTTTTAAAAACCCTTAAAATTCGTTACAAATATAGGGTTCTTCCTCTTAAAAAGAGTAGAGTAGGTGTTATAAATTTTAAAATCCGGTAGTATACAATATCAAGAAAACACCAATCATAATACCTGCTAAAGGCACTAATTTTTTACGTTTATTTTTTTCTTTAAATATAATACCTCCAATAACTACCGCAATAATTAACTGACTTCTTTTAATTGCAGATAAAAGCATAATTAAAGCTTCTGGATCTTGCAATGCTTTAAAATAAAAATAATCTGCAGCTTGTAGTAAAATACCAACACCAATAATTGTATATCTAAATTTAAACGCTTTTCTTTTTTCTGAATATGGAAACCAAGTTATTGTTAAAATTAATAATAAGATAAGTACCGTATAAAAACAAAACCAGAATTGTAATGTCTGCGGATTTAACATCAAACTCTGAATTAAAAACTTATCATACAAACCACTCGAAGCGCCTAAGAAAGTAGCACCAATAATAGCAAATATCCATTTGTTCTTTTTAAAAATAATTCCTTCTTTTTTACCAACTCTAGAATAAAGAATTACAGAAAATATGATTAAGAAAAAGCCAATCCACTGCAAAAAAGTAGGTTGTTCATTGTAAATTAAAATGGCGCCTATAAACGTAAAAAAAGGTCCAGCAGATCTAATAGGTGCAACAATTGTTATTGGTAAAAATTTTAATGCTTGATATGCCAATACCCATGAAGCGGCCATAATCATTGATTTTATAAAAATAAAACCATGAGTTTTTAAAGGAATTGAAGTGATATAAAAACCAATTTCTTTTGTGTAATCTTGATAAAAGATTGACATAATATAAAATGGTAAAAGCACTAAAAAACCAGAAGCTATTGTACCAAATAGAACCGGAAAAACCTCATTACCTTGTACTGCATGTTTTTTACATAAATTATGTAATCCTAAAAAAAGTGCAGCCAATAAACCTAAATACATCCACATGGCGCGAAGATAGTTTTTTGAACTATTTTATTGAAAATAATTGCATAAAAAAAGGTTGCCGTTAAACGACAACCTTCATTATTTATTTTAGTTTAAATTATTTTAAACTTTCTAATAATTTTTCTGCTACTAACTCAGAAGAAGCAGGGTTTTGACCCGTAATTAAATTACCGTCTTGAATTGCATAAGCAGCCCAATCTTCTTTCTTAGAGTAGATACCGCCATTTGCACTTAACATATCTTCAACTAAAAATGGTACAACTGCAGTTAACCCAACAGCATCTTCTTCTGTATTTGTAAAACCAGTTACTTTTTTACCTTTTACAAGTGGCTCTCCATCAGTTCCTTTTACGCTTTTTAAAGCAGCAGGAGCGTGGCATACAAATGCTACTGGTTTATTTTGTACATTAAACTTTTCAATTAAAGCAATTGAAGTTGTATCATTTGCTAAATCCCACAATGGTCCGTGACCACCAGGATAAAATACAGCATCAAAATCATCTGCATTCATATCAGACAACTTTTTAGTATTTGCTATTTTAGCTTTTGCTTCTTCATCTTTGTTAAATCTATCTGTATCTTCTGTTGCTGCATTTGGTGCATCACTACTTGGATCTATAGGTGCAGCGCCTCCATTTGGTGTTGCAATTGTAATTGTAGCTCCTTTATCTAATAATGTGTAATATGGGTTTGCAAATTCCTCTACCCAAAATCCTGTTTTTTTTCCTGTATCTCCTAATTTATCATGAGATGTTAATACAAATAATACGTTCATATTTTTAATTATTTTAGTTTCTATTTTTGCCTCAGAATTTTCTTCTAAAGACTTCTTTTTATCATTTTTACAACCTAAAGTTGTAACAATTGTTAGCGTTAAAGCAATCGTTTTTATAAATTTCATTATCTATTTAATAAGCCATTCTTACAATTTTCTTTGCGTCTTCTGGCAATAAAGCTTGACGTTCTCCTAATTTCCAACCACGCTCTGTAAAACGTTTTTCTACTTCTTCGGCAGTTCCTTCAAAATTATCTGTATAATCAGATAGTTTTGTATCGATTCCTAATTCTTGAAAAAAGGCTTCTGTTTTTGCTATTGCTTCATATGCTTTATCATCAATACTTCCTTCAGTAATATTCCAAACACGTTCACCATATTGCGCTAATTTTTCTTTTTTAGCTTCAAAATTATATTTGTAATGACTTGGTGTTATTACTGCTAAAGTTCTTGCGTGATCAATACCAAATAATGCTGTTAATTCATGGCCCATCATATGAATTGCCCAATCTCCAGGAACTCCTTTTTGTATCAAACCGTTTAGTGCCATTGTACAACTCCACATAAAATTAGATGCAGCTTGGTAGTCTGTAGGATCTTTTAAAACCTTTGGTGCAACTTCAACTAATGTTTGTAAGATACTTTCTGCGAATCTATCTTGTAACAATGCTCCAACAGAATATGTCATATACTGCTCTAAAACGTGTGTAAAAGCATCGGTTAAACCATTAGCTAATTGACGTTGAGGAATCGATGTGATTACTTGAGGATCTAATATTGAAAAAACAGGAAATAAGCCAGGACCACCCATAGCTAATTTTTCTTTTGTTTCTTCTCTCGTAATTACGGCTCCAGAATTCATTTCAGAACCCGTTGCCGGTAGTGTTAAAACAGTACCAAAAGGCATTCCCTTTTCTGTTCTAATATTTTTAGTTAAAATATCCCAAGGTGTATCGCCATCATAAACCGCTGCTGCAGATAAAAATTTAGTACCATCTATTACAGAACCGCCACCAACAGCTAATAAATAGGTGATTTTCTCGTCTTTAATAACTTTTAAAGCATCCATTAATGTTGCATATTCTGGATTTGCAGGAATTCCCCCAAATTCGATTACATCAACATTAGCTAAAGCAGTTTTTACTTGCTCATAGATTCCGTTTTTCTTAATACTTCCGCCACCATAAAGTAATAATACTTTAGCGTCTGCAGGAATTTCTTCTTTAATATTCTTTATTGTATCCTTTCCAAAAATAATTTTAGTAGGATTTTTAAAATCAAAATTGTTCATTGTTTTCTTTTATAGTGTTAATAATTAGTACTGATGACAGAATTACTCTATCACAGTTACTAAATCTTCCATAGGTTTTCTAACTTTAACTAAGTTCACCAACCAATCTTCATCTTCTTTTCTATAACCTAAAGGCAATAAAACGGCACTTTTTAAACCTTTTTCTTTTAAGTTTAAAATTTCATCTACTGCAGCAGGGTCAAATCCTTCTAATGGTGTTGCATCTACACCTTCATAAGCAGCAGCAATAATTGCGTGTGCAAAAGCAATGTACGCCTGTTTTGCAGCATGATTAAAGTTTTCGTCTGCATCTTTTTGCGGATAAGAACTTAATAACATTTGTCTGTAATTTTCCCAACCTTCGTTTTTAAAACCACGAATCTCGTTGGTTAAATCGAACATATAGTTAATTCTTTCTTCTGTGTAAGTATCCCATGCAGCAAAAACTAAAAGGTGAGAACAGTCTGTAATTACAGATTGATTCCAAGCAATAGGTCTAATTTTTTCTTTAATTTCTTGATTTTTTACAACAATAATTTCAAAAGGTTGTAAACCACTTGATGTTGCAGCTAATCTAGAAGCTTCTAAAATTCGTTCTATTTTATCTTCAGATACTTTTTCACCGTTCATTGCTTTAGCAGCGTATCTCCAATTTAATTTATCTAATAATTCCATTTTATTCTAATTTATATGTATTATTTATTTGATCACTTTTATACTGTTCCATGCAGATTCGTAGGCTTCATCTAAATGCGTTTCATTTAAAGTAAATGAACCTCTTTTTTGAGAAATCATTAAAAATGATAACGGATTAATAGCATACGCATACAACAAATAATCTGACATTGGTTTTATGATATTTTGTTTTTTTCCTTTTTCCCATAAGTCGAGTAGAGGTTGTAAGTGTTTAATACCTTCAATTCTACTTGGTTCATCAATCATTGGTGTATTATCACATTGCGCTAAGAACATTGCATTCTCACATTCTTGTAATTTAAATTCTGCGATTTTGTGCCATATCAGTTTAAATCCTTCTTCTACAGACATATCTGCACTATAATTTTCGAAAGCATAAGCCGTGTATTTTGCTTTTACTTCTATATAAGTTTTGTTAACCAAATCTTGTTTATTCTCAAAATATAAGTAGATCGTTGCAAACTTTAGCCATTTTAGCTATTTTACTCATAGGTGTTGCATGAAAACCATTATTATTAACCAACTCTATAGTTGCTTTAATTAAGGCATTTCTTTTGTCTATGCTTTTTTGAAGTTTTACCATTGTTTTCTAATTATGATGCAAAGATACTTAAAAAATGAATGTTCATTCTTTTTTTTAACAAAACTTAACAAAATTTTTTAATTAACTGAATACTAAACCTTAACAACCAATTTAATAATCAGGTATTTATACGCTTAAAGTAAAATTGGATAATAAATAAGTTTGTACAACTAAACTTTAATATACAATTATGAGCTATTTACCTTTTAGACCAAATGCAAACCCAGTAGAAATAGATAATACTAAAGAAACTTCTGTTAGAAATGCTTTTTCAGAGTTTTTAATAGAAAATTATGGAGATGATTATCTAAACACTATCCAAAAACACAGAGATAGAGAAAGAGCAGATTATTTTAAAGAACATATAAATTCAGATAATGAAGATACACCTATTGTTGGAATTATTGGTGGCGGTTTTGCTGGATTGTACTCCGGATTAATTCTTCAATCTTTAAATATCGAATTCGAAATATTTGAAAGTTCGGAAAGAGTTGGCGGTAGAATAGATACTTGGTATTCTACAAAATATAATGCAAAAGACAAAAACAAAGCTGGTTTGTATGGTGAAGTAGGAGGTATGAGAATTCCGCAGTTTTCTAACGACATGTTACCAGTACAGCAACTTGCTTTATCTGTAAATGCAGTTCTAAAAAGAAACAATTTAGAAGACAACATTTTAATTTGGAGAAAATTCTATTACAATTCACCAGTACAAAGATTGCGTTACAACAACATGCAGAAACCTATTTTAGCAGAAGACTCAAATTTAAATGCTTTAAATTTTGGTGTAGATAAAGGTGGAAATATTCCAATGGTATGGGTAACAGAAACAACTCTAGATTCCGAAACTTTTTTACCAATTAATAAAATTTTAGATAAAGTGAATGAGCCCTTTATTACTGCTATAAACCAATCTTTTTCGAAAGGGTTTAAAAAGTTAATGAAATTTGATAACTTTTCTATGTGGGCTTATCTTACTAATGTATTTACACTTGGCGATTTAGGAGAATATTACAACCCAGAAATGGGTGCAAAAACAGAGCATTTACCTTATAATATTGCCAGCTATTTAGAAACCTTAAATGTTGGTACAGGTATGTATTCGGTATCTTTTGTAGAAATTATATTGGCTAGTTATGATTGGGATGGTAGTAAAAATTCGTATGATGCAACCGACCAAAATATTTATATGATTACTATGGATAAAGGGATGCAACATTTTCCTGACGCCTGTAAAACAGTGTTAAATTTAGATAAAGGTATTTTACCAGAAGACGGAAGTAGAGCACAAGAACTAATTGGTATGAAATCTGGTTTAAATGGTAAGAAAGGGTATTCTCCAGATAATTTAACAAAAGCTGCAAAACCACCAAAAACTGTTCCGGCTGCAAATGCCTCTAAACCAACAAAAGGATCAACATCTAAAAAGAAAGAACGAGTTCATTTAGAACATAGAGTTACACATATAAATTATGATGAAAATTTATATGAAGGTCATGGCGGAATTAAAATTACAGTTCGCAATCAAGGTAAAAATATCGAAAAACAGTATCCGTATGTAATTACTACTTTACCAAACGGAGCCTATTTAAACGGAGATTTGAAAGAAAATTTCTTTGATAATTTATCTTTTTCTAAAGCAAGAGCTATTAGAGAATGTAATTATATGCCGTCTTTTAAAGCTTTTATTACTTTTAAAAAACAATTTTGGGCAACTTTAGGTGAAAGACAAGATAAAGGTTTAGGTGTTGCAGTGTCAGACAAATCTAACAGACAAATTGTATATCCTTCTTATGGATATGATGCAGAAGGTGGTGTTTTACAAATTTATTGTTGGGCGCAAGATGCCGAAAGAATAGGCGCTCTTTCTGATGAAGAAAGAGTAAACGAATGTTTAAAAGGAATACAGTACTTGTATCCAGAAGTAGATATTTACGAACATTTTGCAGGTTATAAACCAGAGGAAACTACAAAAACTTGGTTTTGGGATAATCATGCCAACGGAGGCGCTTTTGCCCTTTTTAAACCTGGCCAATTTAAAAGCTTATATCCAACCTTATTAACACCAGAATTTAAGGGTTCATTGCATTTTGCAGGAGAATGTTGTTCTGTGCATCATGGTTGGATTGTTGGTGCTTTAGATTCTGCTTACAACGCAGTTTTAAACATTTTAAAACAAGCTGGCGCACATGATAAAATTAAGCAAATGGAAACCACCTGGGGACAATTATCATCACCAGATATTGCATTAACTAAAAAGAAACAACAATTGGTTTAAACAGCAATTGTTCTAGAATACTCCATAAAATTAGCTTCAAAACGTTTTAACGTAGCATCTAATTTTTCAGCATAAATAACAAATTGGCATTTATGAATGCTTTGCGTAATAGAAATTACATCTGTGTATGGTGATTTTTGAGACAAAAAAGAAGCATCATCAATACTTAAAATTTTTACTTGTGTTGTATTTAATCCTTCTAGTAACAATAATTTATTT
>JAHDHO010000072.1 GCA_020631275.1 Polaribacter sp.
GCTCTGTGTTCTGCTTCTGTACAAGAAACTCCATCAGCACATCTGTTAGTTAATTTAGATTCACCAAGACCGTTACCAGTTAATTGGCTAGGATTAACACCTTTAGAGATTAAGTAGTTTGTAACTGCTTGTGCTCTTCTTTCAGATAAGTTTTGGTTGTTAGCTTTAGTTCCTCTAGAATCTGTATGAGACTCAATTGCAACAGCTACACCGTCTTTTAAGATAGGTAATAATCTTGCGTCGATAATTCTTTTAGCTGCGCTAGTTAAAGTAGCACTTCCTAAGTTCCAGTTAATTGGTAATGGAGTGTTGTTTACTAATTCACATTCAACTTCTTTCCAAGTAGTTAAACCACCTTTGTTAACTAAAACTTCTTTAGTTACAGTCTTGTATTTAGCAGGAACAGTTACTTCTTCTTGGTAAGCGTCTTTTACTAAAACAATTTTCTTGATAGAACCATAAACAGCAGGTATATCGATAGTTTTAGTTGTAGGACCAGAAACCATAACTTTTTTAGTGTACGTTTTTTCGTAACCAGGTACAACAGTTTTAGTTGTAGAAGCATCTGATTTTAATACAGTTTGAGATACAGTAACAAACTTTGCAGGAATTGGTTTATAACACCAGTATCTACAATCGTTAGGGTCACTAGACTCACAATCAGGTGCTTTTTCGCTCATTTCCCAAACTGCAGATGCAGCTTTAGTTTCTATTACTTGAGAATCTGGACTAAATGTAGCATTAATAACTCTTAAGCTATTTGCATCTTCTTTACCTGTATACGTTACTGTTTTAGTTTCCCAAACACTTGGTACAACAACTAAACGTTGGTCTGCTTCTTTAATTAATACTCTTTCTGTAACAGTTTTATAAGTTGCAGGATACGTAACTATTTTTTTGTAAGCTGGTGCTACTTCAATTGTTACGTCTTCATTTTTCCATACTTCTGGAGTTTTACAACGTACATAACATTTTCCAGGTTCTGGGTTTGTTGGTAAATCTTGACCGAAAGCTACAGCTCCAATCATTAAGAAAAAACCACTAAGTAATACTTTTTTCATTGTAATTGTTTTAATATTAATGTTCACTATTAAGACTCTATTGTTGTATAAAAGTCACTATAAAGATACAAAATATTATTAAATGTTAATGAAAAGTTAAAGAAAGGTGAAAGAAAAGTTAATGTTATTTTTAGGTTAAGGTGTTGTTATGCAGGCTTTTAATTATACCGTCTGATAAACCGATTTTTGGCACATAAATTTTTCTAGCGCCACTCCATTTCATGGCAGATAAGTATATTTTTGTTGCAGGAATAATAACATCTGCTCTATCAGGATTCAAACTAAGTTCAGAAATTCTTTCATCATAGCTCATGTTTTTTAAGAACTGATATTGAGCATTTAAGTAGATAAAAGAGATTGGTTTTCCTTCTGTTCTACCAGACATTTTAAATAGTTTGTTGATGTTTCCACCAGAACCTATTAAAGAAATTCTTTTTAAATCTTTTGTATTTTTCTTAATCCATTTTTCTACGTTGGCAAACATTTCTTTGTTTACAGATTTTTTATTATTTAATAAACGAACTGTACCCATTTTAAATGATTTAGAATTAACAATTTTTCCTTTAGAGAAAACAGTAAATTCTGTACTTCCTCCACCAACATCTACATATAAATAAGAATTGTCTCCTTCTATTAATTCATTTAAATCTGTAGACGATATAATTGCTGCTTCTTCTTTACCACCAATAATGTCAATTTTTACTCCGGTTTTATTAAAAATCTCTTCTACTACAACTTCTCCGTTAGAAGCTTCTCTCATAGCAGAAGTTGCACACGCTTTATATTTTTCTACGCCATGTATATTCATTAGTAATTTAAAAGCCTCCATAGCATTAATCATTCTGCTAATGTTTGCATCACTAATAATGCCTTCATTAACAAATACATCTGCACCTAATCTAATAGGCACACGTACTAAAGATGATTTTTTAAATTGAGGTTCTCTATCATCAGAGATTATTACGTTTGAAATTAATAATCTAATGGCATTTGAACCAATGTCTATTGCTGCGAATTTTTTTATTTCTAACAAAGTACTTTATTTAAGATTTTTAGGAAACTCTACTAAAATTGTTTTACCTCTTCTAATATTTTTCCAGTGTTTTTCTTCAAATTGAATGCCTATTACACCACAAGTTGTAACATGTGCAATTGGCTTATTTCCAAATTCATTAACAAAAGTATTTATACCATGATCGTGACTAAATATTATTGCCGAGTTGAAACCATCATCTAATGCATTAACGGTTTTTACTAGATAGCCATCGCTAAAACTATAAAGTTGTCTTTTTATTTGAAGATTGGCATGAGGAAAGCCAAAATTTTCGCAAAATATTACAGCTGTATGCAATGCTCTGTTGGCACTACTCGTAATAAAAGCATCTGGTTTTTCTATTTTTTTTGTTAAAAACTTAGACATTAAATGAGCGTCTTTAATACCACGCTTTTTTAAGGGTCTGTCAATATCTTCAATACCAGAGTATTCCCAAGAAGATTTTGCGTGTCTTACTATATAAAGTGTTTTCATCTAAATTTTAATTGATAAGGGTAAATATAAAAATTTATGGAGCTAATCGTTCAATTTTCCAAGAAAAATCTTTTTCTAGACTATATCTTATTCTGTCATGGAGCCTATTTGGTCTACCTTGCCAAAATTCTATAGAGATGGGTTTTACCAAAAATCCGCCCCAATGTTTTGGTCTATTTATTTCTTTACCTTCAAATTTCTTTTCGAAAGATTTTAAATTGTCTTCTAAAGTTTTTCTTGAAGCAACAACGCTACTTTGGTTAGATGCCCAAGCACCAAGTTTACTGCCCTCTGGTCTCGACTCGAAATAACCATCAGACAAGTTTTCGATTTGTTTTTCTGCAATCCCTTTAATTATAATTTGTTGCTCTAATGCTGGCCAAAAAAAAGACAAACAAATGTTATTGTTAGCTTCTATTGCTTTTCCTTTTTCTGATGTATAATTTGTATAAAAAACAAAACCTTCCCAAGTAAATTTCTTTAATAAAACAATTCTGTTTTTAGGAAAACCATCTTTACCAATCGTAGAAACATTCATAGCATTTGTTTCTTCTACAGTATTAGATTCATCTGCATTTTTAAACCAAGTTTGAAATAATTCCATTGGATTTTCAGGACAATTACTTTCTAATAACTCTTCCTTTTCGTATGATTTTCGGTAATTTGATAAGTCTTTAGACATTTAAAAAAGTTTAATTATGTAAAAATACTGAATAATTTAAGTACAATCTTAAATTATTAGCTCAATTTGTTGAGGTAATTTGCCAAAGAAAATCCAGAGCTAACACAACCTTGAATTAAATAACCTCCGGTTGGTGCATCCCAATTTAACATTTCGCCAATACAAAATTGATTTTTTAAGACATTTAATTGTCCGTGATTGTCAACAGCGGTTAAACTTACACCGCCAACAGAAGAAATAGCTTTGTCTAAAGAATTTACAGCTATTATCTCTAATGGAAATTTTTTAATTTTTTTTGAAAGGATATCTAGATTTAAATACTCCTCTTTAATTAAATAATCTTTTAATAAATCAATTACAGAACTGCTCAATTTTAATTCTTTTTTTAAGATTTGGGTAGTGTTTTTAGAATATGCATTCTTAATTTTAAGCGTTACTTTTTCTAAATTAAAAGCGGGTTTAAAATCAATATAAATTTTGGCTTTATTTGCTAAGTTTAATTGATGTCTAATTTGCGGACTTAAGCCATAAATACCGTTTCCTTCTAAGCCAAATTTTGTAATTACTACTTCTCCTTTTTGTTGTTTTGAGTCGCAATAAATTGCAATATTTTTAAGCGGTTTTCCTTCGTTTTTTTTCAAAAAATCTGATTTCCAATTAATTTTAAAAGCACAATTAGAGGCTTCAAAAGGTGTTGTTTTTATCCCTTTGGATGTAAAAGTATCAAGCCAATTTCCATCAGAGCCTGTAACCTTCCAACTTGCGCCTCCTAAGGCAAAAACCGTAAAATCAGATTTTATTATTTTATCATTAATTATGATGTTGTTTTCATTGTCCCAAGTCGAAAAGAGATGGTTAAACTTAAATTGAACTCCTTTATCTTCTAGATATTTCAAAATAGTGTTTAGTACTTCTATCGGTTTAATTCCTTCTTTTGGATAGACTCTTTTGCTACTTCCGATATAAGTTGGAATTCCTATTTTTAATAACCAATCTCTAAAGTTTTGGTTTGTAAAACTTGTAATTGATTTTTTTAAAAAAGTTGTTGGTGTATATTTATCTATAAGTTCGGCTATAGATTCTGAATGTGTTAAATTGAAACCGCCCTTACCAGCAACTAAAAACTTTCTACCAGCAGTTTTATTTTTTTCGAAAATAGTAACGTTGTATTTTTCAAGATCTAAAAAAGCAGCTAAAAATAAAGCTGATGGTCCGCTACCAATTATAGAAATCTCCTTTTTCATGTTATTTTTTCTTAAAAAAATACAATCCTAAGAAAGTAATAAATCCGTTTAAGATTAATAGAGAAAAATCAAAATCAAAATTAAAATACTCTAAAGACAAAAAATTTACTAAATAGGTTAGAAAGGGAGAGGCTAAACAAATAAGCGGTACCATTTTGTCTTTTACTTTAATGTTTGTAAAAAGACCAAAGGCATATAAACCTAATAATGGACCATAAGTATAGTTTGCAAACGTAAATATTTTAGCAATAACACTTGCATCAGCAATAAAATATTTAAATACTAAAATGGTTGCTATTAAAATTAAAGAAAAAAGAACGTGTATTTTTTTTCTCGTTTTCTCTTGTTTTGCTTTGTCTTTTTGTTTGTCAATCTCTAAAATATCAATGCTAAAAGAAGTTGTTAAAGATGTTAGTGCAGAATCTGCACTAGAGTATGCCGCAGCAATTAATCCTAATAGGAAAAAGATGGCAGTTGCCAAACCTAAAGTGCCTTTTGTTGCAATTATAGGAAAAAGTTCGTCTTTGTGTGCGTCTATTCCGTTAGATTTGGCATAATCTGTAAGTAAAACACCCAATGCTAAAAAGAAAAAGTTAACAATAACAAGTACAATTGTAAACCAAAACATGTTTTTCTGAGCATCTTTTAGGTTTCTGCAGGTTAAGTTTTTCTGCATCATATCTTGGTCTAAACCAGTCATAACTATAGAGATGAAAGCACCCGCAAGAAATCGTTTCCAGAAATAGTTACCAGCATTTACATCTTCAAAAAAGAATGTTTTAGATAGTTCGTTGTCTGCAACATATGTAAAAAGATTACTTATTCCCATTTCATCAGAAATCGTATAAATACAAACGCCAACTGCAATCAGCATAAATAAAGTTTGCAAAGTATCTGTCCAAACAATGGTTTTTATACCTCCTTTAAAAGTATATAACCATATTAAAAGTATTGTAATTGAAACAGTTACCCAAAACGGAACACCATAACTATCAAATAATAATAATTGCAATACATTGGCAACTAAAAAGAGTCTAAAAGCGGCACCAATGGTTCTAGATAATAAGAAAAAACTAGCTCCGGTTTTGTAAGAATTTTTACCAAATCTATCTTCTAAATAGGTGTAAATTGATGTTAGATTCAATTTGTAATACAGCGGTAATAAAACCAAACCAATAACTGTGTAACCAACAATATAACCCAAAACCATTTGAAAATAACTCATGTTTTGACCTTCTACCCAACCTGGTACAGAAATAAATGTTACACCAGAAAGTGATGCACCAATCATACCAAAAGCTACTAAATACCAAGGCGACGAATTATTTGCTTTAAAAAACGTTTTATTGTCTGCAGATTTACCTGTGATATAAGAAATAAGTATCAAAACAGTAAAATATGCAACTATTAATAAGATGATATATTCGGGTTTCATTTTAGTTTTTATTTGGTTACGAATATATGTTTTTTAAGAGTCTTTTTTCTTTTTTATTGATTCTTTTCTCTTGAAAGAGTTAAATTTGCAGTTATGGATTTTTCTTCAAAATTACTAGAAAATGCGGTGAATGAAGTTTCTAGATTACCGGGTATTGGTAAAAGAACTGCATTGCGTTTAGTGTTACATTTATTAAAACAACCATCAGAAAATACAAAATATTTATCTGAAGCTCTTTTGCATTTAAGAAATGATGTAAAAACTTGCGAAAAATGTCATAATATTTCTGATACTATTTTGTGTGATATTTGCCAAAATCCGAAGAGAAACCCAGAAATTGTTTGTGTTGTAGAAGATATAAGAGATGTAATGGCAATAGAAAGTACAGCTCAGTTTAAAGGATTGTACCATGTTTTAGGTGGAAAAATATCTCCTATCGAAGGTATTGGGCCTCAGAATTTAAAAATAGAGTCTTTAATTAATAAAGTAAGTAGTGGTGAAATTAAAGAATTAATTTTTGCTTTAAGTTCTACTATGGAAGGTGATACAACCAACTTTTATATTTTTAAGCAAATAGAAAAATTTGAAATTACAACAAGTACTATTGCACGAGGAATTTCTGTAGGCGACGAATTAGAATACGCAGATGAAGTTACATTAGGAAGATCTATTTTAAATAGAATACCTTTTGAACAAAGCATAAGAGGTTAAATTAGTCTTTGTCTAAAACCTCTTTTTCTGCTTTTTCCCAAGATTTTTTTTCTCTAATTTTTTTGTAGAGTTTAATACCAAGCATCATTAAAATTCCGAAAAGTATAATTCCTACAACGCCCCAAATCCAATTTATTGCGCTTTTTACAGTTACTAAAAAGACAACTGCAAATAGAATTATAGTCGATATTTCGTTAAATATTCGCAATCTAAAGGCAGAATATTTTACAATATCTTTTTGAAGTTTTTTAAATATTGAATGACAAAATCCGTGGTAGAAATACAAAGCTAAAACAAATGCTAGTTTTACTAACATCCAAGGTTCTGATAAATAAGTAGGATTTTCGATAAGCATCCAAAAAGCAAAAGTACTTGCTAAAATAGCAGAAGGCCAGGTAATTATATACCATAACCTTTTTGTCATTAATTTGTACTGTGTTTGCAAAATAGATTTTGCAGGTTCTAATTTATTTTCAGCTTCAGTTTGGTAAATAAACAATCTCGGTATATAAAATAAACCTGCAAACCAAGTTACTACAAAAATAATGTGTAATGCTTTAACGTAAAGAAAATCCATATTAATTATTTGTTTTTCCAATCATTTATCCAAGAAACCATAACATCTACCCAATCATCATTATCATTCATACATGGTATATGTTTGTAATCTGTTCCGCCTGCTTCTAAGAATTCTTCTTTACCTTCCATGGCAATTTCTTCTAAAGTTTCTAAACAATCAGCAACAAACGCAGGTGTTATTACAGCAAGCTTCTTTTTACCAATTGTTGGAAATTTTTCTAGTTCAAAATCTGTATAAGGTTTTAACCAAGGATCTTTTAACAATCGAGATTGAAATGAATTGCTATGATTTGTTTCATCGAAACCTAATTCTTTAGCAATTGCTTTGGTAGTTTCAAAACATTGATGTCTATAACAAGTATGATGTGCTACGGAATTTCGATCGCAACAAGAACCATCTATTTTACAATGACTGTTTGTTGGGTCAGATTTTTTGATGTGACGCTCTGGAATTCCGTGATAAGAAAATAGAACATGATCGTAATCAAAACCTTTTAAATGATTAGCAATGTTGTTGCTCATTGCTTTAATATAATCTGGTTTGTTATAAAACGGTGGTAAAGTATCTAATTTTACCTGCGGATATTTTTCTGCAATAATTTCTTCTGCTAGAACAACAACGGTTTCATAAGAAGACATTGCGTAATGTGGGTATAAAGGAACTAACATAATTTCTGTAACGCCTTTGTCAACCAAATTTTTAATTCCTTTTTCCATAGACATAGAACCATAGCGCATTGCCAACTCAACAGGAATATCTACTTTTTTGGCAACTTTTTTAGTAAACCTTTCAGAAATTACAACTAACGGAGAGCCTTCTTTCCACCAAATCTTTTTGTAAGCAGCACCCGATTTTTTAGGTCTAATTTTTAAGATGATACCTTTAATAAGAATCCAGCGTTTCCAAAAAGGAATATCAATTACACGCTCGTCCATTAAAAATTCTCCTAAATATTTTTTTACATCTTTTGTATCTGTAGAATCTGGAGACCCTAAATTGTTTAATAAAATACCTTTCATTTATATATGCTTCAAAAGTGGTTGTTTACTTATTTTTTTGATATTTGATTGGTAACTTCATATAAAGTTATCGCTAAACTATGTATTACATTCATGCTAGAGTTTCTTCCAAACATTGGTATTGCAACGGTTTTATCTACTAAATTTATATTTTCGATACCGTTTCTTTCGCTTCCCAAAAGTAAGACGATTTTTTCATGATTTTTAAAATCAAAATCTTGAATATCGATACTTTTATCAGTAATTTCTATACCAATAATTGTATTGCCAGCTTCTTTTAAATCGGTAATTAATTTATCGAAATTAGAGTAGGCTTCGTGTTTTATTTGATTAAGAGTGTTTCTAGCAGTTTTTTTTACGATTCTATTTTCTGTAGTTGGTGAGTTTTCATGAAAATATATTTTTTCTACACCAAAACTTTCAGAAATACGAAAACACATTCCAATATTTTCTGGGGTTCTAATAGCATCGCATACAATTGTTATAGGAAATTGTTGTTGCTTATTTTCGATGTCGTAATGTGTAAGTTGTTCCAAACTGCAATTATTTATTTAAACTCATTACATATTTTTTTGGTGTTGTACCAAATTTCTTTTTAAAAGCTGCAATAAAATGGCTTGCAGTGCTATAGCCAACTTGTGTGCCAACTTCATTTACATTATATTTATTAGATTCTAATAATTTTCTAGCGTGTTCCATTTTATAGTCGAATAAAAAACTATATACAGTATCGCCATAAATTTGCTTGAATCCTTCTTTTAGCTTTTTTAAGTTCAAACCTATTTCAGTTGCTAATTCTTGCAAACTTGGTGGTTCGGCCATTCTAGAAATTATAATATCTTTTGCTTTTCTAATTTTAATCACATTTTGTTCGTCAACTAAAAATGGGCAGTATTCTGCATCTGCACTTTCTTCTTTTTGAAAATGAAGACTTAGTAACTCATAAATTTTACCTTTAACGTACAATTGTCTAATAGAACTGTTTATATTCGAGTTGATGATTTGTTGCAAAACAATAGAAACCGTTGGTTTGATTTCTGTGTCGTCATAAAATTTTCGATTGCTATTTTCGTCACTTAAAAAAGGTATATAACCCGATTCTTTAGAAAATAAAGAATGGAATTTTTCAATAGAAATTAAAAGCGAAACCAATGTTGTTTTGGGTTGAATCTCTAGATTAATTGGTAATGTTCTCTGCGGATTGTACAGTAGAATAGATCGGTTGTCTAAAACGTCAAAAGTGTAATCGCCAGAATTAAATAAAAATTTAGAATTACCGCGTAAACAAAAGTGCATTTGTATAAATGTACTATCAATATCTCTTTCGAAATTGATGGCTTTTTTGCTTTCGTTCTGAAAATGAAGAACATAAAACCCTTTTTCTAGGTTTATTTCATCAAAAGAACTTTCTCCGACATTTTTAAACATAATTTTCTTAAATATTGAAACTTCTTTTATTTAGAATCATTCTATATAAAAAATGTTTAATTACTTGTTAACACTACAAAAATAAGGATTTTTGAATGTTTTTTAATAATAAAAGCATTAAAAAACACAGAACGTTATTAAAAGTTCTTTAAGCGATACTTTTTTTTGATTCCTCTTTTTATTTTTGCATCATCTTTTACGATTTATGAAGGAACAAGGGCAAGAACATTTTTACAATATTGGTGTAAGTTATAAAAAGGCAGATGCAGAAATGCGTGGTAAGTTTTCTGTATCCAAAGAAAATCAAGCCGCACTTTTAACTGCAGCTAAAGAAAGAGGTATAAAATCTATCTTTATAATTTCTACATGTAATAGAACAGAAATTTTTGGTTTTGCCAATAGACCTTGTTTACTTATAGAGTTGCTTTGTGATTTTTCTGAAGGTACAGTTAAAGAATTTAATGCTATTTGTAGTATTAATAAAGATCAAGATGCAATTAGTCACTTGTTTAGAATTGGTACAGGTTTAGAAAGTCAGATTTTAGGAGATTATGAAATTGTTGGTCAATTAAGACAATCTTTTAAATTGGCAAAACAATTAAAAACTACAGATGCTTATATAGAAAGACTTGTAAATTCTGTTTTGCAAGCAAGTAAACGTGTTAAAAACGATACAAAGTTAAGTTCTGGTACAACTTCAGTTTCTTATGCGGCAGTGCAATATATTATTAAGAATTTACCAGATTACAATTCTAAAAATATTTTAGTTTTTGGTTTAGGTAAAATGGGAAAACATACTTGTAAAAATTTAGCAGAATATACGCAGAATAAACAGGTTAGTTTAATCAATAGAACCGAAGAAAAAACAGATGCTTTTGTAAAAGAGCATGCTTCTATTCGTAAATCTGTTATCGAAAATTTAACAGAAGAGGTTGCAAATGCAGATGTAATTATAGTGTCTACAGGTGCAGATAAGCCTACAATTACAAAAGAACACGTTGTAAATAAAAAAGAAACTTTAATTTTAGATTTATCGATGCCAGAAAATGTGGCAAAAGATGTTTTAGAAGTTGAAGGTGTTTCTTTAGTAAACGTAGATGAGCTTTCTAAAATTACAGATGAAACTTTAGCTGTGCGTCAACAAGAAATTCCGTTTGCAAAAGAAATTATAGAGACTCATAAGGCAGAGTTTAATAGTTGGTTAAACCATAGAAGATTTACCCCAGCAATTGCGGCTTTAAAAGAATCTTTAGAAGTAATAAAGAAAGATGAAATTAATTTTCAGAAAAAGAAAATAATAAATTTTGATGAAAATCAAGCAGAAATCTTAACTTCAAGATTCATACAAAAAATTACTACACAGTTTGTTAAGCATTTAAAAGATGAAGAGACTTCTGTATCAGAAAGTATAGAAGTTATTCAAAAAGTGTTTCAATCATAATTAAAACTCCATGCAAAAAATAATAAGAATAGGTACTCGCGATAGCCAATTAGCGCTTTGGCAAGCAAATAAAGTACGCAAAGAATTAGAGGAATTAGGTTATGAAGCTGTTTTGGTTCCAATTAAATCTACAGGTGATATTGTTTTAGACAAACCTTTGTACGAATTAGGAATCACAGGTATTTTTACTAAAAACTTAGATATTGCCATGTTAAACGGTGATATTGATATAGCTGTACACTCTTTAAAAGATGTGCCTACCGCACTGCCCGAAGGTATTGTGCAAGCTGCAGTTTTAAAGCGTGCAAATTATACAGATATCTTGGTTTTAAAAGATACTGAAGAATTTTTTGGTCAACCAAACGGAGTAATTGCAACAGGAAGTTTACGTAGAAAAGCACAATGGTTAAACCGTTACCCTACGCATTCTGTAGAAGATTTAAGAGGAAATGTAAATACGCGTTTAGAGAAGCTTAGAACTAGCGAGACTTGGAACGGAGCTGTATTTGCAGCAGCAGGTTTAGAACGATTAGGGTTAAGAGATAAAGGTGCAATACCTTTAACTTGGATGATTCCTGCACCAGCACAAGGCGCAATTATGATTGCTGCATTAGAAAATGATACGTATGTTATTGATGCTTGCGAGCAATTAAATCATCATGAAACTAAGGTTTGTGTTGGTATAGAGCGCGAGTTTTTAAAATTGCTAGAAGGTGGTTGTACAGCCCCAATTGGTGCTTTAGCTTATGTTGATGATAAAACAGGTGAAATTAACTTTAAAGGAATTTTATTAAAAAGAGACGGTTCTAAAAAAATTACAGTAACCAAAACTGCAAAAATTGGAAGCCATAAATTTTTAGCAAAAGATTGTGCTGATTATGTGATAAATAGAGGTGGTAAAGAATTAATGCAAGAAGATGAAGGTAAAGATGATTCGATTGCGAAAGTTTATTCAACTAAAAAGTTATCAGAATTACAAAAAGAAAATCTTTCTTCTGCGATAGGTATAGAAGATAGTGATTTTATAAAAATAAGATTTAATAGAATTTCGCCAAAAGTAGTAAAGCACACGCATGAAAACGTTGCAATTACTAGTCAAAATGGTGTAGAAGCTATCTTAAACTCTTTTACCAAAGAAGAATTAGATTTTAAAAATATTTATTGTGTTGGTAGAAGAACTAAGAAATTAATAGAAAAAAGAATAGGAAAAGTAACCTACGTTGCTAAAAATGCTTTAAAACTTGCAGAGTACATCTCTAAAGAAACAGAAGTAAAAGAAATTACTTATTTCTGTAGCGATGTAAGATTAGATGTTTTTCCTACGTATTTACAAGCCCATGAAATTGTTGTAAACGAAATAGAAGCTTACAAGACAATGTTAAGTCCGGTTAAAATTTCTGATGAATTTTCGGGTGTTTTGTTTTATAGTCCTTCTGGAATAAATAGTTATTTAGAAGTAAATTCTAAAGATAAAACAGCATTTTGTATAGGAGAAACCACTGCGGTAGAAGCTAGAAAACACTTTGCAAACGTAGAAGTTGCTAATTTACCAAGTGTAGATAGTGTTTTAGAATTGGTAAATAGCCATTATTCAGGAGAAGGAACTTCTTCAAATTAATTAATGACAAAGAGCATTCAATAATAATTATTTCGTCAGTTTTCTTCGAAATAACTAAAGTTAGCATACATGTTTAGAACTAGAAGATTAAGAAAAACAGAAGGTATAAGAAGATTAGTTAAAGAAACTAAACTATCTGTAGACGATTTTATTTATCCGCTTTTTATAGAAGAAGGAGAAAACATCGAAACAGAAATTGTTTCTATGCCTGGGATTAAGCGTTTTTCTTTAGATCGAATTTCGAAAGAATTAGATGAGATAGTTTCTTTAAATATTCCTGCGGTTCTTTTATTCGGTATTCCATCAGAAAAAGACGATGAAGGTACAGAGACGTGGAATGACGATGGAATTATGCAAAAAGCGATTCGTTATATCAAGAAAAATTATCCTAGTTTATATGTAATTACAGATGTTTGTTTTTGCGAATATACATCTCATGGACACTGCGGAATTATACATGAAAATGATGTAGATAATGATGCAACTTTAGTAAATCTTGCAAAACAAGTAATTTCTCATGCAAAAGCAGGTGTAGATATGGTTGCACCCTCTGGCATGATGGACGGAACTATAGATATGATTCGTCAGTCTTTAGATAATACAGGTTTCCC
>JAHDHO010000073.1 GCA_020631275.1 Polaribacter sp.
TAGTTAGTTTATTAATATGCAAATCTATTTCCATTAAAAATTCTTGCTTTTGCTTCTTAAAAAAACTGTTTTTCTTCTTAACCTCTGTAGTTTTTTCTTTTAAAAAGTTATTATTTATATCAGAAAATTTAGACAACTCATGTTGCTCTATTTCAATCTTAACCAATTCTTTTTCATTAAATTTAAAAAGCATGCCATCTAATGTTTCAATAGAGATTAAATTGTTATCAATTGCAACCACTTTTCCTTTTAAAACATCGTCTAAAACTGCAACAGTATTACCAATTTCTAAACCCTTTCTTAACATTATTTTAATTAATTTAAAGATATAAGCTACTAACTTTACTACAAAAATAAGCATATGTCTAAAACTTTTGCCGTTTCTACAGAAAACTTCTTTAAACTCTCTTCAAAAAAAATTGTACTTCTAAATGAGAGAAAAGAAATACTTACTAAAATTTCTGAAAAAATTGCAAAATTTTATCTTGATAATGGTGCTGCAAATATCAATTTTATTTGCACTCACAATTCTAGAAGAAGTCAAATAGCACAAGTTTGGTCTTATTATGCTTCTAATTATTTTAAATTAAATATTAATGCTTTTTCTGGTGGAACAGAAGTTACTTCTTTTAACAGGAACACTGTAAAAACACTACAATCTGCTGGTTTCGATTTTAACGTAAAAGATTTCTCTCATCAAAATCCGAAATATTTAATCTCTTTCCTTGGTTGTAAAAAATCGATATTAGGCTTTTCTAAACGTTACGATCACGAAATTAATAAAGAACCTTACTTTGTTATTACGACTTGTAATGATGCGGATAAAAATTGTCCGTTTATACCAACTGCAATAAAAAGGTTTCATTTACCTTTTGTAGATCCTAAGTTTTCTGACGGAACATCTGAACAAACTAAAACATATTTAGAAACCAATGAAGAAATTGCTGCAGAAGTGTATTATCTATTTAATGCTATAAAAAAAATTAGTCTTTAAATTTCTAAATCTTTATCATAAGGTATGCTGTTAAGAACGTGATTTATAACATTAATTCTCGCTTCTGTTTTTCTATTTGCTCTAATAACTTTCCACGGAGAAATTGCTGTATTGGTTCTTTGAAACATCGCTTTTTTATAAACTGTATATTGATCCCATAATAGTTGAGCTTTCTCATCTAACTTAGTCATTTTCCATTGTTTTAAAGGATTGCTTTTAATATCGGCAAATCGTTTAGCTTGTTCTTTTTTAGAAATAGACATATAAATTTTAACCAAATGAATTCCTGATTCTAAAATCATTTTTTCAAAATCATTTACCTGATTCATAAAAATCTCGTATTCTTCTGCTGTACAAAATCCGTTTACAGGTTCTACAACTGCTCTATTATACCAACTTCTATCAAAAAAAACTATTTCACCTGCTTTTGGCAATTGCTCTACATAACGCTGAAAATACCATTGAGTTTTTTCGTCTTCTGTTGGTTTTGGTAAAGCCACAATTCTCATGTGTCTTGGGTTTATTCGTTCTGTTAATCTTCGAATGGCACCACCTTTACCCGCTGCATCTCTACCTTGAAAAACAATAATAATTCGTTCGTTGTTATTAATTGCCCACGTTTGTAACCGAATTAATTCTACCTGTAATTTTTTTAACTTTTTCTGATAATCTACATAGCGTAAACTTTTCTCTGTACTAAGTGGATCTTTAGATAAAAGAGCTAACAACCCTTTTTTAGTTGTTAACTTATTTAATTGCTTTTGTGTAAGTTTCTTATCCATAGTCTTAATCTATATTGGTATTAGACCTGTAATAACGCATTACAACATTTGGGTCTGGAGTTAAAGATATTTTTGAAGTTTTTCCTTCATAATCGAACTGAGATATCACATGTCTTATGGCTTCTAATCTTGCCACTTGCTTGTCGTTGGTTTTAATCATCATCCAAGGGCTATATGCTGTATGCGTTTTAGAAAACATTTCCGACTTGTAATGTGTGTATTTATCCCATAAAGCTTGTCCTTGTTTATCTACTGGGCTAAATTTCCATCTTTTTAGAGGGTTTTCTTTTCGTTCTTCAAATCTTTTAAGCTGTTCATCTTTTGTAATCGACAACCAAAATTTTATAATAATTACTCCATCTTCATACATCATATGCTCAAACTCTGGCACCTGAACTAAAAATTCTTTGTATTGCTTATCTGTACAAAAACCCATTACAGGTTCTACAACAGCTCTATTATACCAACTTCTATCAAAAAAAACTATTTCACCAGGATTTGGTAACTCTTTAATATATCTTTGAAAATACCATTGCCCTTTTTCTACTTCCGTTGGTTTGTTTAAAGCAACTAACCTACTAGACCTAGGATTTAAATGCTCCATAAATCTTCTAATATTACCACCTTTTCCTGCTGCATCTCTACCTTCAAAAATAATTGCAACACGCTTGTTTTCTTTAGAAATCCAACGTTGTAATTTTACCAATTCTATTTGTAAAAGACGTAGTTCTTCTGTGTAAACATGAGTTTTAAGTACTTTTTTATATAAACTACTTTTTTCTTTAATAAGTTCTAAAAGGTCTTCGTTACTTTTAAGGTTTTCAAAGTCTTCTGAAGTAAAATTTTTGCTTGTACTCATATATAATTTTTCGAAAATTAAAAATATTACTTTTTTTTCTAAATAAAGTTAAATAAATATGAATTTAAACAAGTTATTCTATATTTGTTTTTATGAAAAAGAAAGTACTGTTTATCTTCTTATTTAGCTCTTTGATTGCCTTATCACAAGAGAAATTTTCTAAAGAAATTAGTTTTATTACAGATAACGATTTATACACATCTACTTACGACGATAGATATTACACAAATGGTATGTTCCTATCTTTTAAATACCTCGCTAAAAAGATAAATAATTCTTTAGGTAAAAAAATTCTAGAATGGCAAGTTGGTCACGAAATGTTTACACCTGCTAAGGCAAATACAGAAAATATTAATGAACACGATAGGCCTTTTGCGGGTTATTTATTTGGTGCATTTAGTATAAATAGAGTGTACAAAAACAAACAAAATTTTAAAACTACCATTCAGTTAGGCGTTATTGGGCCTAATGCTTACGCTATGGAAATGCAAAATTTTATACATAACATATACGGATTCAAAAAGGCAGAAGGTTGGAAATATCAGATTAAGAGTGCTCTAGGTATAAATTTTGATACTGATTATAATAGATTTATCACTAAAAATAAAAGTAATCATTTAGATTTAACTTGGGTTAATTCTGCCAAGTTAGGTACAGTGTATACAAATATTTCTACAGGCTTATATACAAGAATAGGTTTTAAACCGTTACAAAGTTTTGCAAATTCTATTGCTTTTAATACAAATATCAATAACAAAAACAATTCTTACTACAGAGAATCTGAAGCTTTTATTTTTATTAAACCAACCATAAGATATGCTATTTATGATGCAACATTACAAGGAAGTTTTTTAAATAAAGGTAGTGAAATTACAAACGAACTTGAATCTTTAATTTTTCATATTCAAGCTGGTTTTAAGTTTACTGTAAACAGACTTAATTTTGGATATACTTTTAATTATAATACAAATAAATCTAAAGGATTAAAATTTGATAATGGCCACAAATACGGTTCTATAAACATCAATTACCTCATTAGGTAATTAATTATTCAATAAAAAATTCATCTTTAAAACCGATAAGATATAATTTTTCCTGCGCTCTTGTAATTGCCGTATAAAGCCATCTAAAATATTCTTTAGAAACTCCGTCTGGTAAATAAGGTTGTTCTATAAATACAGTTTTCCATTGACCTCCTTGAGACTTATGACATGTCATCGCATAAGAAAACTTAACTTGTAGCGCATTAAAATATTTATTCTTTTTTACAGACATAAATTGTTTGTATTTCGATTTTTCATGGACATAATCCTCTAAAACCGCCTGATACAATTTATTAGATTCATCGTAAGTTAAAGACGGACTTTCACTTGTTAACGTATCTAACAACAATACAGTTTCAAAAGGATGCATATCAGGATAATCAATCATTCTAATTTCTACTTCTGCAAACTTAAAACCGTATAATTCTTTAATAGAAAAGATTTTTAAAACTTCACAAATATCTCCGTTTGCGATAAAACCTGCTTTAGAAGAATCTGGTAACCAATAATAATTATTCTTAACAATCATGATATAATCTCCGGCAGAAATTTCGTTCTCTTGCCCTCTAATATTATATCTAATTTGTTGGTTGTATTGGTTAGCTCTTTTGTTAGATCGCACTATAAAAGCAGTATCTTCTACTCCGCTGCTTTCATAAGAAGTAACAATGGCGTCTTCTATATCATAACCATCTTCTAACCTTTTTATGTCTACAAAATCTAAATCAAACTGAAAATTATCACCTTCATTTCTTAACAATAACCTTAAAGAGGTTGCGTTTGCTAAAATCCCAGAATTTTCGTGTTGACGCATTACCTCATCTAACTCTATTTCTGTTACTTGCTTGTCAAAATCATAGGTTAAAGTATCTTGTTCTAAAGCAGGTGAAACGTCTAATTTTACCGGAGGTAATTGTGCGGTATCACCAATAAAAATCAGTTTACAATTATCACCAGAATATACATAAGATATTAAATCGTCTAAAAGTGAACTTGTATCAAATAATTTCTGATTTTGTCTACTATCTGGAATCATCGAAGCTTCATCAACAATAAAAATAGTATGCTTATGTTTATTAGGTTGCAAAACAAAGGCTACAGAGCCATTAGATTGTTTTTTAGGAAAATATATTTTTTTATGAATTGTAAAAGCAGGTTTCTTAGAATATAGAGAAATAACCTTAGCTGCTCTACCTGTTGGCGCAAGTAAAACTGCTTTTTTGCCCGCCGTCCATAAAGAGTTAACAAAAGTACCAATGGTAGTAGTCTTACCTGTACCTGCATATCCTTTTAGTAAAAAAAGAGCATTTTTGTCTTTATTAAAAATAAAATTACTAAGTAGATTTAAAAGTTCTTTTTGTTTTATTGTTGGTTGATGTGGGAATTTCTTTAACAATTCTCTGTTAAAATCTGCAGGTAATTCTATCATATATTAATTAAAATAACAAAGATACGTCGATTTATAAATAAAAATTTTTATCATTGAAAAAAAATTGTAGATTTGCGATAGGACTATTAAAAAAAAACATTAAAAATGGGATTATTAGGAATGATTTTAGCTGCGGTTTTAGCTGCAGTAATTATAGCTATTGTTATAGTTAAATATTTACCTCTAAAGTTAAGATGGATTCCATCTATTTTACTTTTATTCTTAGCAGTATATTTAGGCTTTAAAATATACAACGGTATTATGGAGCCAATTAACTTTAACAAGAATAAGATTACAAGATATGCTAAAGTTGTAGATAATCTAAAAATGATTAGAGATGCAGAAGTAAAATATTACGAAGCAAACGGTAATTATACAAAAGATAAAAACGCTTTAATCAAATTTATAGATACTGCTAAATTAGCTTTAACAAATACAAAAACAATTGTAGAAACTGTTAATAAAGGTGGTGGTATTACAGATGAAGTAGAAAGAAGAGTTACAGATACAATTGGTTATGAACCAGTATTAAAGTACTTTAAAGACAGAGATTATAAAACAATGTTTAGCGTACCAGGTTTAAAAGGAACTGAGTTTGAATTAGAAGTAGGAACTGTAGAAAAAGTACAAGGTTTAGTTGTACCAACTTTTATGGCGAAAACACCAAAAAAGGCTTTATTAGAAGGTATGAACGAATCTTTAGTTAAGCAAGAATTAGAAGTAATTGCTGCTGATCAAATTAAAGGAGAATATGTTTCTGTTGGTTCTTTGGATGAAGTAACTACAGCTGGTAACTGGCCTCCATCATATGACAAAAAAAGTGATAAAAAAGAATAGTAGTATTTCTTTGAAACCATTAAAAGATAATAGATTATCCATCCAATTTAATTTGGATGGATTTTCTTTTTGTATATATAATAATAGTTCAAATAAAGAAATCTATTTTTGTGAATATGAGTTTGAAGAATCATTAAACACACCCGAAAATTTACTTCTTAAAATTGAAGAAATATTTAAAAATGATACACAACTTCAAAATGATTTCATTTCGGTAACTGTTATTCATCAGAATAATTTATCAACCTTAGTACCTGATCAATTTTTTGATGAAAAGGAATTAGCTACTTATTTAAATTACAATATAAAAACACTAATTACAGATTTTATTAGTTTTGATAGCATCGATATACTTAAAACTAAAAACGTTTATGTCCCATATGTAAACATTAACAATTATTTGTTTCAAAATTTTGGTGAATTCGAATACAAACATCATAGTACGGTTTTAATAGAAAAGTTACTAAAAGCTACTAAATCTGATAAGAAAACAATGTATGTAAATGTTGGTAAAACAACATTAGATATTGTTGTTATCGATAATAAAAAGTTACTTCTTTCTAATGCATTTTCTTACAATTCTAAAGAAGATTTTATCTATTACATCCTTTTTGTTGCAGAACAGCTAAATTTAGACACCTTAGAGTTTCCTCTATATTTTACAGGAAATATAACATTAGATACTGCTATTTTTAAATTAACCTACAAATACATTAAAAACATTTACTTTTTAGAAAGTGAAAAAACTATTTTTAGTGAATTAAAAATTCCGAAACACTCAAATTATATACTTTTAGGCTCATGAGAATTATTTCTGGTAAATTAAAATCAAGACGCTTATCAGCGCCAAAAAACCTACCTGTTAGACCAACAACAGATATGGCTAAAGAATCTTTATTTAACATCTTAAATAACACGTATTATTTCGATGCTATTTCTGTTATAGATTTATTTGCCGGCACAGGAAATATTAGTTATGAATTTGCTTCTAGAGGCACTAAAACTATTTATGCAATAGATGCACACTTTGGATGTATAAAGTTTATAAATTCTACTGCTAAAGCCTTAGATTTAGATATTAACACCTATAAAAGTGATGTCTATAAATTCTTAGAAAAAACAAATTTAAATTCTGATGTTGTTTTTGCTGATCCTCCTTATGACTTTGAAGAGGATCAATTTTTAAAAATTGTAGATTTAGTTTTTGAAAGAGGTATTTTAAATGAAGACGGAGTTTTAATTGTAGAACATTCTAAACATACAGATTTATCAAAACACGCAAAGCATAGCTATGATAAAAGATATGGCGGTAACGTTTTTAGCTTTTTTGAAAATCCTGCTAAAGAAGATGAAGAAGAATAATATTACAATAAAGAGTTGATAATATCGGCAATAGAAACACCCTCAGCTTCTGCTTTATAGTTCTTAACAATTCTGTGCGATAAAATAGGAATTGCAACTGCTTTTACATCTTCAATGTCTGGTGAATATTTACCATTAACTGCAGCGTGAGCTTTAGCTGCTAAAATTAAGTTTTGAGAAGCTCTTGGTCCTGCACCCCAATCTAAATAGCTTTTTACCATTTCTGTAGCTGCAGCAGCCTTTGGTCTTGTTTTACCAACCAAACCAACCGCATACTCTATCACATTATCTGCAACAGGTATTTTTCTAATTAATTTCTGAATTTGAACAATTTCATCTCCAGTAAAAATTGCGTTGATAGTTTCTTTTAGGTTACTAGTTGTGCTTTTCACAACTAGTACCTCTTCTTCAAAACTTGGATATTCTAAGTTGATAGAAAACATAAACCTATCTAACTGCGCTTCTGGTAAAGGGTAAGTTCCTTCTTGTTCTATTGGGTTTTGAGTTGCTAAAACAAAAAACGGTAAATCTAATTTATAATGCGTACCAGAAACAGTCACAGAACGTTCTTGCATTGCTTCTAACAACGCTGCTTGTGTTTTGGGCGGAGTTCTATTGATCTCATCGGCTAAAATAATATTAGAAAATATTGGCCCTTTTATAAATTTAAACTGTCTATTTTCATCAAGAATTTCACTTCCCAAAATATCCGAAGGCATTAAATCTGGCGTAAACTGTATTCTTTTAAAATTTAAACCTAAAGCATCGGAAACAGTATTTACTAATAATGTTTTTGCTAAACCGGGCACACCAATTAACAAAGAATGACCTCCACAAAAAACAGACAATAGTGTAAAATCTACTGCTTCTTTTTGACCGATAATTACTTTACCAATTTCTTTTTTTAAAGTTTCAAACTTTTGTACTAGGTTATTTACCGCTTTAACGTCTGACATTATTTACCTGTTTCTTTTTTCCAATTTTTATTAAAAGTACAACTCTTGTAATCTGATGATAATTTAATATACGTGTCTTTAATTTTATCATTAGACCATTTCTCTATTACCTCTTCTTTCTTTTTCTTTAAAGCAAGTGCTTGTATTTTCACATAATCATCTACTAGGTCTGCTGTATGTGTATCTGTTCTATCTTTCATCAAGATAAACTTATACATTTTCTCTCCTCCTCTAGCTTCATCGTAAAAAACATCTGTAAACTCACCTTTCTTTAAATCGTTAACTCTTGCATACATAGCAGGATCCATTCTTGTTAAATCGAATTTAGTTTCGCCTGTATAACCGTTAATAATTACTCCTCCGTTGTTTTTAGAATCTTTATCATCAGAAAACTTTTTTACAGCTTCTTCAAAAGTTAATTTACCTGCTTTAATATCGTTTTTAATTTCTTCTACTTTTAATCTAGTTTCTGTTAACCTAGATTCTGGTATTTCTGGTTGTAATAAAATATGAGAAACTACTCTTGTATTCCCTTTAATTTCATGAACCTGAATAATGTGATAACCAAAAAGGGTTTTAAATGGTTCTGAAATTTCATTTTTTTCTAATGAAAAAGAAACTTCTTTAAATTCTTTAATTAAGTTAGCTTCTTTAGTAACCTGAATTCTTCCTCCGTCTTGTGTAACACCAGGATCTTTAGAATTAATAATTGCTTTCATTCTAAAACTAGCACCATTTAAAATTTCATCTCTTAGTTGGTTTAATTGAGCAATTACTTTGTTGTTTTCTTCTTCTGTAGGTTCTGCATTTAATACTATTTGAGCCAATTCTATTTCTGCAGTAAATTCTGGTAATTCTCCTTTTTCTTTTAATCCGTTAAAATACAAGCGCACCTCTTCTGGCGTAACATCTACTTTTTCTGTAATTTTTTGTTGTTCTCTCTCTACTAAAGCATTTTCTTTCTGAACATTATAAAGTTCACTTTTTAAATCGTCTAAATCGTTAAAACCGTAAGCTGCAATTGCTTTATCAATAGAACCATATTCTTGCGCAAAAAACTGTATACTTCTATCTACTTTAGAGTTAACTTCTGCATCTGTAACAGTAATACTATCTATAACGGCATGATGAGAAAGTAGTTTTTGTTGCATTAACTCTTCAAGCATTTCACAATCAGAAATTTTAATTTTCCCTTCACTTTTAAATTCTACTTCTTGCTTAAACTTAGCAATATCAGAATCTAAAACAATATTTTTACCAATTACTACTGCTACACCGTCAATTTTAACTTTCTGTGCATTTACTTGTAATGATGTTACTGCAAATAATACAGCTGTGATAAATATTTTAGTATATTTTGAAATTATTGTTTTTTGTGGCATCTTTTACTATTAGTTTTTCAATCTCTCTTATTAATTCGATTTTACGCTTATGTAAAATCATTTCTTTTATTGTTGGCTTAATATAGCTTAAAGGCGCTATATCATTTCTATTTAATACGTCTTTTATAGCCACCAAATATAAACCTAATGAATCTTGTTTCTGAATGAATTTTGATTTTTTTAACAGATTTTCTTTAGAAAATGGTAGTTTTAACAAAATCTTATCCAATTCGGTCCAAACAGAGTCGTTTAGTTGATACATTTTAAAGCTTAATTGCTGTCTTTCTAACGCTTCGGCATCTTCAATGTCATCAGATTTAAACAATTCTATAATATCTTTTTGATCTTTTAAGTTATTATCAAAATTTAAATATTTAGACTTTACTAAAACCTCGTTCAATTTAAAGTTTTCATTATTAGCTAAATAATATTCTTCTATCTCTTCTTCGGTTACTAAAGTATCTAACTTCTGTTTAATTAAATCTTCTTTGTAATTATTTATTAATAAGCTTTCTTTATAGTCTTGCACCAACTTATTAATATTTTCTAAAGATTCTGATGAATAATTATTTTCTGCAGCTTTTAAAAACAACTTTTTTACTGCCCAATCTTGTATTAAACTTTTAACCAAAATTAAACTGTCTTCTCTAGAAATGTTTCTTGGCAAAAGATCTTTTAAATCTTCTTTAAATAACTTTTCTGTATTAACAATGGCTACAATTTCAGAAGAATGCTCTTCTTTTTCTTGCATATCGAAATACTGACAAGAGGTTAATAAAAAAGCGCAATAAATAAAAAGTACAATTCTCATTCTAATCTTTATAATAGTTTATTAGTTTCTTTAACTGTTTTTTATGAACCTTTATTTTATTTTTTTCTCTTAAATCTGCAATCCATTTTTCTTCTAAATAATTTTGATAATCATTCATTACTTCACCTTTCACCGATTTTAATTCTTGAGAATTATACTTGGCTTTATTATTATTAAAATAAGATTTTAATCCCAAAGAATCTTTAGAAGATTTCATCCAAATTTTTTGCTGCATCAACTCAAACAACAACAACCCGTCTTCGTATTCTTTTAAAGTATACGCATATTCTGGCTCTGTATTAACCAAGTTTTCTTTGTAGTATGCTAAAATTTCTTTGTCTTTAAACATCTCAAACAACACAAAAATAGGTTTATGTCTTCTATTTCTTGTATAGTTTACAAATTCTTCTTGTGTAATTTGTTTATTATTGATGCTTAAAATAATGTTTTGCAAAGAATCTTTAGAAATTGATCTAATATTTTTTTGATTAAGAATTTGTTTTGCGCTTTCAAATTCTATAATATTATAAGTTGATTTTAGCTTATTTATAATTGCTTTTTCTGACATTTGCATACGAGAACTTCTTTTAATTTTTTTACGAAGTTCTTTTTCCATTTCAGCAAATGATTTAATAGGGTGCTTTCTTAAAAGTTTTACAATATGCCAACCAAAACGAGTTTTAAAAGGTTTTGAATAATCACCAATATTTTGCAAAGAAAATGCCGCATCTTCAAATTCTTTTACCATTCTACCAGTACCAAATTTATTTAACTTTCCTCCTCTTGCCTTAGAACCGATATCGTCAGAAAATAAATTTGCCAACTTTTCAAAAGACTCATTATTTAGAAGTCTTTTGTAAACCTTATCAATTTTAACTTTACTAGCATTTGTAGTATCTTTTATTAAAATATGCGCCGCTTCAATTTCTCCTTTTGAAGGTCTTAAATCATCAACTTTTAAAATATGATAACCATACTGAGTCCTAAAAGGCATCGAAACCTTACCAACTTTTGTTGTAAATGCAACATCTTCAAATGAAGTAACCATTTGAAAGGCTTTAAAATAACCTAAATTACCTTTATTACCAGGAATCCCCTTTTTCGCGTCTCCTTTTGCAGATCTATCTTCGGATGTTTCTACAGCTAATTTTTCAAAACTTTCTCCTTTTACAATTCTGTTTCTAATACCAAGAATTTTATTGTAAGCAATTAAAGTATCTTTTGGCATTGCATCTTTAGAAGTTCTAATTAAAATATGCTTTGCTTTTACTTCATTTTTTGTCCTAAAATAAATTTCTTTAACTAAATCTGCAATAAAAGTAGTGTCTTGTAAATATGGTGCTGCTAATTGATTTTTATAAGTAGCTATTTCTCTTTTATAAGAAGGTAAAGTATCCAACTTAATTTTATAAGCTTCTTTAACCTTTAATAAATAGTTAATGTATAAATCTAAATTTTTGTGTATATCTTTAGCTTCTTCATTATCTATTGCATCTAAATTCTTTTCGTAAACACGTTTAAAATCTGCTACAGAAATTTTTTCTTTATTAATTGTTATTAATGTTTTAGAATCTTGCGAATAAACACTAATAGCTAAAAACAATATACAAATTGATAAAAATTTACCTTTCATAAGACTATTTTATAATGATATAATACCTTTTATACTCTCTGCTTTTTTATAATATGCTATTACTTCATCAGAAGATTTAACTTTTAAAACAATAGAAACACTAACATATTTACCTGTTTTAGATTTTTTAGTATTTATAACCGCACCTGTATCATTAAAAATAGCCGCTACTTCTGCTACTTGATTTTCTGTACTTGGTACAATAAATTTATATAGATAATCTGCAGGAAACTTGGTGGTATCATCTAATTGAACTTTTAACTTGCTATAAAATTCGTTTTTATTAGTCATAATAATTGTTAAAATATTTCTAAACTATTTGCAAATTGCAAGACACAAAATTACATTAAAATTTAATTTTATAAACGGAATGATTTATTTTTGTGCGATGCAGCAAAAAATTGTTCTTATTGGCGGACCAGGAACTGGTAAAACTACTATTATAAATGAACTTATTAAAAAGGGATATTATTGTATGCCCGAAGTTTCTAGAGAGGTAACTTTAAAGGCTAAAAAAGAAGGTATCGATCAACTTTTTTTAACAGAACCTTTATTATTTAGTAAAATGCTTTTAGAAGGTAGAGAAAATCAATACCAAAAAGCAACAAAATTAGACAAAGAAATTGTTTTTTTTGATAGAGGAATTCCGGATGTACACGCCTACATGGATTATTTTAAAACAGAATATCCAGATTACTTTCTAGAAAAGTGTAAAAAATATGAATACACCAAAATATTTCATTTTTCGCCTTGGGAAGCAATACACACCACAGACAACGAACGTTATGAATCTTTTGTAGAATCTGTTAAAATTGATAAGTTTTTGGTAAAAGCCTACTCAGATTTAGGTTATAATTTAATAAATGTGCCTTTTGGTTCTATAGAAGAACGCACAAATTTCATTTTAAATTCGCTAACAAGCGAATGATGTTATCACCAGAAAATATATTAAAAAAACATTGGGGATTTACCTCCTTTAGAGCACCTCAAAAAGAAATTATTTCTGCAGTTTTAAACAACAAAGACACCATTGCATTATTACCAACCGGTGGCGGAAAATCTATTTGC
>JAHDHO010000074.1 GCA_020631275.1 Polaribacter sp.
TTTGACGGAATAATAAAAGTACTGCAGAAATTAATGTTCCTGCGTGACCAATACCAACCCACCAAACAAAGTTCGTAATATCCCAAGCCCATCCAATGTTCTTGCTCAATCCCCAAACTCCAATTCCTGTTCCTACTGTGTAGAAAATACATCCAAATCCCCATAGCATTGCTGCCAAAGAAATATAAAATGCTATATACCAATTCTTGTTTGCTTTACCTTCGATAGGTTTCGCAATGTCTTCGGTAATATCGTGGTAACTTTTATCACCTAATACTAAAGGTTCCCTTATGGGTGCTTCGTAATGAGACATGTTTTTATATCTTAAAAATTAATTACGCTTCGTTTGTGTTTCTTACTTTAACTTGATAGATTACATTTGGCTTCGTTTGAAGGTAATCTAATACGTTATAAGCTCTTTTATCTTCTGCTAATACTGCAACTTTATCTTCTTTATTGTTTACATCACCAAAAACCATGGCTCCTGTAGTACAAGCAGATGAACAAGCTGTTTCAAATTCGTCAACATTTACTTTACGACCTTCTTTTTTAGCTTTAAGAATTGTTGCTTGTGTCATTTGAATACACATAGAACATTTCTCCATAACTCCTCTAGAACGAACCACAACATCAGGGTTTAAAACCATCTTACCGTACTCGTTGTTCATATTAAAGTCAAACTCGTTATTATTTGCATAATTAAACCAGTTGAATCTACGAACTCTATAAGGACAGTTATTTGCACAATATCTTGTACCAACACATCTGTTGTAAGCCATTTGATTTTGACCTTGACGACCATGAGACGTTGCTGCTACTGGACAAACAGTTTCACAAGGAGCATGATTACAGTGCTGACACATCATTGGTTGAAAAGTAACCTCTGGATTTTCTGCTTCTGTTTCTAAAGCTTCATAAGTAGCTCCTCTACTTAATCCTAATTCTTTTGCTTCTTCTCTAGTTTCAACTTCAGAAGAATAATATCTATCAATACGCAACCAGTGCATATCTCTACCAACTCTAACTTCATTTTTACCTACTACAGGAACGTTGTTTTCTGCATGACATGCTACCACACATGCACCACAACCTGTACAAGAAGTTAAATCTATAGATAAATTAAAATGATGACCAACTTCTCTGTTGTGCTCATCCCATAAATCTATTGTATTTGCTTCTACTTCTTTATGATCATAAGACACATAAGCTGGCTTGTTCCATCCATGATGATGATCTTTTGGATCTACATTCTTATAATCTTTTAATGAAGTAACTTTTAAAATATCATGTCGTCCTGCAATGGTTTTTTGCACTTGTGTACATGCAAACTTATGCGTTCCAGACACTTTTTCTATAGAAACATTGTATTGAATGTTATTACCTCCTTTATATAAAGGATAAGCATTAACACCAACTTTCATTTCATCTTTTAAACCAAATGTTTTACCAAAACCTAATGATAAACCTACAGATCCTTTTGCTTGACCTGGCTGAATCATTACTGGAACAATTACTTCTTTACCATTTACAGATACTTTTGCATAATCTCCATTGATTGCTCCGTTATCTTTAACTGGGTTTGAAAAACCTAATTCTCTAGCATCTGCAATAGACATCGTTAAATAGTTATCCCATGAAGCTCTAGTTATTGGATCTGGAAACTCTTGCAACCAAGGATTGTTTGCTTGCTTACCATCACCTAAACCAGTTTTAGTATATAAATTCAACTCCATTCCTGAAGCCTTGGTATTCTTTCTCAAGTTAGATGCAACTTCTGAAATAGAAACTTCTGATACAAACGATGAATTTGTAGCAGTATCTACAGCTTTACTAAAATATCCATTATGTAAAGCTTTATTCCAAGATGCACCACCTAAAACGTTTTCTGACCAAAATGCTTTTAAGAAATTATAGTAAGTAGTTGATCTACCTGACCACTTTAATAAAGTATCTTGAACCTGACGTGTATCAAATAAAGGTTGAATTGTAGGCTGCATTAAACCGAAGTTTTCTTCAGAAAACTGAGTATCTCCCCAAGATTCTAAGAAATGTGGCGCAGGTAAAGCATACTCCATTGCATCTGTTGTAGCATTATTTTCTACAGACAATGAAACTTTTAAATCTACTTTACTTAACGCCTCTGTAAATTCATCTGCATTTGGTAAAGTATAAGCTGGATCTACATTAACAGCTAATAAACCACCTACATTACCAGATTTCATATCAGAAACTAAAGTTTCAACATCTTCAAAACTTCCTTTACGAATATTTAAAGAGTTATTGACATCTAAAATTTCACTATTTAAATACTGGTTAATTGCTAAAGAAATTAATTGAGCATTAACATCGTTAACACCTGTCATTACAACACCTTTAGAACCAGACTTTCTTAATATTTTTGCTATTTTCTTAATATCTGAATCAATAGCAGTAGTATTAGACGACACTGCATTTCCTGTTAATTCTTTATAAAGATTTAACAAAGAAAAAACAACATCAGAAGGTTTAGCTACCAAACGCTTATCTGCGTTGGCACCACTTAAAGACATATTGCTTTCAACCTGAATATGGTAAGACATCTTACCTGTTTCTGGTTTTCTACCATCAATATACGCTTTCTCAAAACCACCATGAAAATCTCCTAAGAAATCTGCACCAAAAGAAACAATTGTTTCTGCGTTTTGAAGTTTATAATTAGGTAAAGCTCTTCTACCATACATTTTCTCAAACGCATCTGCTGCAGCTGATTCAGAAACAGCATCATAAACAACATGTTTAGCATTAGGGTATGCAGTTAAGAACTCACTTATAATTTTATCTGTAGAAGGACTAGCCATTGTTCCTGTTAAAAGAACTACTTGCTTACTAGCTTCTTTAAGACTATTTAATTTTTGACCAATTTCTTTATCTGCTTCAGCCCAAGAAATAACTTCTCCAGACTTAGTAGGCTCTTTCAAACGCAACTTCTCATCATACAAAGAAAGAACAGAAGCCTGAACTCTAGCACTTGTTGTTCCGTTTGCTTCTTTATTAGGCATTATTTGAATTGGTCTACCTTCACGAGTCTTTACTAAGATATTCGCAAAATCATAACCATCTGCCATAGAAGTAGCGTACCAATCTGCTACACCAGCAATAATATCATTTGGTTTAACAACATAAGGAATCGATTTAACAACCGGTCCTTCACAAGCTGCTAATGAAGCTGCCGCTGTAGTAAAGCCAACATACTTTAAGAAATCTCTACGAGAAGTAGAAGACGCCTCTAATGTTTCTTTATCTCCTAAAAAATCATCCGTAGGAATATTCTCTACGAATTCATTTTTACTCAGCGTTTCAACAACAGAACTATCTTTTAGTTCTTCAACACTTTTCCAGTATTTTTTGTTTGAAGCCATTTATACTTTTTTATTTAATGATTGAAAGATTTATAAAATTGATCAACAATTTTTTCCTCTTTTAATTTTGAATCTTTAATTCTTAATTTAGTAATGACATTTACCACATTCTAAACCACCTAACTGAGATATAGTAACCTTGTCTACACCGTATTTTTTAGCCAACTGATCATGAATTTTTTCGTAATACTCATTTCCTTTTAAATCTACATTCGTCTCTCTATGACAATCAATACACCAACCCATTGTTAACGGAGAATATTGATACATCTCATCCATTTCTTCTACAGGGCCATGACATTTCTGACATTTAACACCTGCAACAGTTACGTGTTGAGAGTGATTGTAATAAGCGAAATCTGGAAGATTGTGTATTCTTATCCATTTTACTGGCTTTTCCTCTCCTGTATAAGCCAACTCATCTGGATCCCATCCCGCAGCTTTATAAACTTTTGCAATTTCTTGATCTAATTGTTCTTTACCATAAGTCTGACCGTTCCATTGAATTTCAGTTCCTTCAGCAACTTCTGAAATACCTTTATGACAATTCATACAAACATTAACAGAAGGTATTCCTGAGTGTTTACTATGTTTCGCTGAAGAGTGACAATATTGACAATCAATCTTATTTTCACCTGCGTGAATCTTGTGCGAAAATGCAATTGGTTGAATTGGCTGATAACCTTGATCTACACCAACTTTAAACATTGTACCAAAAACAACGTAAGCACCAATTAACAAAACCAAAATAGTACCTAAAACCTTTAAGAAAGTATTTTCTTTGACACCAACCCAAAGCTCTTGCAAGTCTCTTCGTAAATTAGAATCTACACCAGATTTTTTATTACCTTTTAACTCGCTAACTTGTTTCAACAAACTAGCAATCATTAAAAACGCAACAACAATTGCCGCAGCTAAGAAATAAATCAACCAATCAGGCGCACCACTTTTCTCTAACACTTGAGTTGTAGTTTCACCAGGTCCTGGAGCAGCAGCCTTTTTTATATCACCAACAGTTGTGTAATATAAAATATTATCAATATTTTCATCCGTCAATTGAGGAAACGCATTCATTGCAGTTGCACTATACTGTGCAGCTTCCGCAGCATCTGCATTCACTTTTTGAAATTCAGCATTGTTTTTAATCCAAGATTTTAACCAAGAATTTTCTCTACGATCTTCAACACCACCCAAAGCTGGTCCTACTAATTTCTTATCTAACTTATGACAAGAAGCACATAAAGATTTAAATAATTTTCTACCTTCTTTCTGACGAGCCTCATCAACATCTTGCGAATAGGTTGATGCACTAAAGGCGAAAAACAAAAGTAATGTAAGACTTTTTAGAAGTACAGAGGTTAGTCTACTATGCAATGTTACACTTTTCATATTTACAAACTATAATTTTAGTATTGTGTATAAATTCGTTCAAAAAACACATTCTGAACAGTTCTACAAAAGTACTACATATTGCTAAATTTTGAAAAGCTAATAGAATGTTAAATATCAATTTATAATTATTCTAAATAAGAAAAAGACTCAATTTATTCTTTAGCAAGTCGTTATTTTTGCAGAAACATTTAAGATTATGAAAAACACACTGTTTTTAAAGATATTTTTGTTCTGTTTATTTGTAAGTATAGGTACTTTAAACGCTCAAAACTCAACTAAAAAAGACAAAGAGATAACCAATTTACTAGAAAAGAAAAGAAGTTATAATAAGTCTAATGGTTTTGGCTACAGCATACAAATTTATTACGGAAATGAACGAACTGCAAGATCTAAACATGCACGATTTAAAGTTCTCTACCCAAGAGTTTACACTAAGCTTATTTACAACAAGCCAGACTGGAAAGTACAAGTTGGTAACTACAAAACTAAACTAGAAGCAGATAGAGCTAACTTGATATTTAAAAAGGAATTTTCTGGTACAATTGTAGTACCAATGAAAAAATAAATACCTAAAAAAATTATAAAAATAAAGCCGAAATTCTTAATTGAATTTCGGCTTTTATACTATAGTTAAAATTAGTTTATTTTAACTTCTTTTTTACTGCTACTTCTTTATAAGCTTCAATAACATCTCCTTCTACAATGTCATTGTAATTCTTAACCTGAAGACCACAATCGTAACCTTTTGCTACCTCTTTAACATCATCTTTAAAACGTTTTAAAGAAGTTAACGTTCCGTCGTGCACAACAATTCCGTCTCTAATAATTCTAATTTGAGAATCTCTATAAATCTTACCAGACATTACCATACAACCAGCAATATTACCAACTTTAGAAATCTTGTAAACTTCTCTAATTTCTACATTACCAGTAACCTCTTCTTTCATTTCCGGAGATAACATACCTTCCATGGCATCTTTAAGATCATTAATAGCATCATAAATAATAGAGTATGTTCTAATATCTACTTCTTCTCTATCTGCTACCATTCTTGCATTTCCTTGCGGACGCACATTAAACCCTACAATAATTGCATCTGAAGCTGTTGCTAATAACACATCACTTTCTGTAATTGCACCAACACCTTTATGTAAAATATTTACTTGAATTTCTTCTGTTGATAATTTCTGGAACGAATCTGTTAAAGCTTCTACAGAACCATCAACATCTCCTTTTAAGATAATGTTTAATTCTTTAAAATCTCCTAACGCTATTCTACGCCCGATCTCATCTAATGTTAATGTTTTCTGAGTTCTTACAGATTGCTCACGCTGTAATTGAGACCTCTTAGATGCTATTTGTTTAGCTTCTCTTTCATCTTCAAATACATTAAATTTATCACCTGCCTGTGGCGCACCATCTAAACCTAGAATTGATACTGGAGTTGAAGGACCTGCTTCATTTAACTTTCTTCCTTTATCATCAAACATGGCTTTAACTTTACCACTGTTTTTACCTGCAAGAATATAATCTCCAATTTTTAAAGTACCAGCTTGTACTAAGATAGTTGTTACGTAACCTCTACCTTTATCTAACTGCGCTTCTACAACTGTACCAACTGCGTTTTTATTAGGGTTTGCTTTTAATTCTAAAATCTCTGCTTCTAATAAAACCTTTTCTAATAACTCTTCAATACCTTGACCTGTTTTTGCTGATATGTCTTGAGATTGAATACTTCCACCCCATTCTTCTATCAACAAATTCATTGCAGATAATTGTGTCTTTACATTATCAGGATTCGCGTTTGGTTTATCAATTTTGTTAATTGCAAATATAATTGGTACTCCTGCAGCTTGTGCGTGAGAAATTGCCTCTTTTGTCTGTGGCATTACATCATCATCTGCTGCTGCAACAATAATTACTAAATCTGTTACTTGCGCTCCACGTGCACGCATTGCCGTAAAGGCTTCGTGACCTGGTGTATCTAAAAAAGCAATCTTTTCATCACCAACATTTACAGAATAAGCACCTATATGCTGTGTAATTCCTCCACTTTCTCCGTCTACAATATTTGCTTTTCTAATGTAATCTAGTAAAGAAGTTTTACCATGATCTACGTGCCCCATTACTGTAATAATTGGTGCTCGACTAATTAAATCTTCTGGTTTATCTACAACCTCTTCAATTGATTCTTCTACTTCAGCACCAATAAATTCTACTTTATGGTTAAATTCTTCTGCAACAATAACAAGAGTTTCTGCATCTAAACGCTGGTTCATTGTCACCATCATTCCTAACATCATACAAGATGAGATAATGTTGGTAACAGGTACATCCATCATTGTTGCAACTTCACTTACAGTAACAAACTCTGTTACTTTTAAAATTTTGTTGTCTAATGCTTGTGCTTCTTGTTCTGCTTCAGTTTGCTCTCTACGAGCATCTCTTTTATTTCTACGATATTTAGCTCCTTTACCTTTAGATGATTTACCTTGAAGTTTCTCAAGAGTCTCTCTAACTTGCTTTTGGATATCTGCTTCTGTTGGTTCTTCTTTCTTAACTGCAGCTGGCCTATTATTACCTCTACCTTTGTTAAAAGAACCTCTATTGTTTCCTGGACCTCTATTACCAGGACCTCTGTTCCCTTGAGTTCTGTTACCGGCGTTTCCACCAGCTTTATTTACAATACGCTTACGCTTTTTTCTTGGATCTGAAGATGCATCCTTTTTTGCTTCTGGCTTTTTCTTTTTAGGCTTTTCAAATTGTTTTAAATCAATTTTCTTACCTGTAAAATTTGGTCCATCTAACTTTTTATACTGAGTTTTAATCGCTTCAGCATTTTCTGGAGTAACTTCTTCTGTCTTTTCCGAAGGTTTTGAAGCATCCTTTTTACCATCTAATTTCTTAGCAACCTTAGAAGCCTCTTTTTCAACTAAAGAAATAGGTTTTTCTACCTTTACCTCTTTGGTTACTTTTTTATCTTCTACTGGTTTCGTTTCCGATACAGGCTCTTTTTTTACTTCTTCTTTAGGCTTTTCAACTTCCGTTGGCTTTTCAACTTTTGGAGTTTCTGCTTTTGGTGTTTCTTCTTTGACTTCTGCCTCTTGTTTTTTAACTACAGGCTTACCAATATTATCGATATCAATTTTACCAACAGTTTTAAACTCTAGTTTTTCGGCTTTAGCTTTAAGAACTTCTTCTTTTTTAGCGTCTTCTGCTCTTTTTCTCTCTTGCTTAGCTTCTAGTTCTGCACGAATAGCTTCTTTCTCTTTACGCTTCTCTTCACCAACTTCCTTAGATGCTGCTTTTTTGCTTGCATCTGTTTGGAAACCATCTAGTAGCACTTGATAGACCTCGCCAGAAATTTTAGTAGTTGGTCTAGATTCTATTTCATGACCTTTATCTGCTAAATATTCTACTGCTCTATCTAGAGAGATATTTAATTCTCTTAAAACTTTATTAAGCCTCGTTGTTTTGCCTTCAGACATATATTATTTTTTAGCCTTTAATTTTGTAAAAATATACTTTTTTACGATTACTCTTTCACTATTTCACACACTAATCTTCAAATTCTTCTTTTAGAATTCTTTGAACGTCTAAAATAGTTTCTTCTTCTAAATCAGTTCTCTTAACTAATTCTTCTACACTAGTTTCTAAAACGCTTCTTGCAGTATCTAAACCAATGTTTTTAAATTCTTTTATTACCCAAGCTTCGATTTCATCACCAAATTCTGTTAATTCTACGTCTTCTTCTTCAAGACCTTCTCTCTTAACATCAATTTCGTAACCTGTTAACTCACTCGCTAATCGAATGTTAACACCACCTCTACCAATTGCTTTAGATACTTCTTCTGGTTTTAAAAGTACATTTACACGCCCTTTCTTACCATTTTTTTCTTCTTCATACATTTCAATTTCCATTGAAGTCACTTTTGCAGGACTTAATGCTCTTGAGATGAATAATTGCTCGTTTTTAGTGTAATTGATAACATCAATGTTTTCATTTCCTAACTCACGAACTATACCATGTATTCTAGAACCTTTAACACCAACACAAGCACCAACAGGGTCGATTCTATCATCATAAGAATCTACAGCTACTTTTGCTTTTTCTCCTGGTATTCTTGCAACACCTTCAACAGTAATTAAACCATCAAATACTTCTGGTATTTCTTGTTCGAATAATTTTGTTAAAAACGCAGGAGAAGTTCTAGATAAAATTATTGCAGGTTTGTTACCTCTTAATTCTACAGTCTTAATTACTCCTCTTACAGAATCTCCTTTTCTAAAAAAGTCTGAACGAATTTGCTCACTTTTTGGCAATACAATTTCGTTTCCTTCATCATCAAGTAAAATAATTGCATTATGCCTAATATGATGTACTTCTGCACTATACAAATCTCCTTCTAAATCTTTAAATTGCTTAAAGATATTTGTACTATCGTGCTCATAAATTTTAGAAATTAAGTTTTGTCGTAATGCTAAAATTGCTCTTCTTCCTAAATCTACCAACTTAACTTCTTCTGATACATCTTCGCCAATTTCGAAATCTGGCTCGATTAATCTTGCTTCTGCTAATTCTATTTCTTCGTTATCATCTTCAGAAAAACCATCTGCTACCACAACTCTATTTCTCCAAATCTCTAAATCTCCTTTATCTGGATTGATAATAATATCAAAATTATCATCAGACCCAAACTTTCGTTTTAAAGTAGCTCTAAACACCTCTTCTAAAATAGACATAAGTGTAACTCTGTCTATGCTTTTATTATCTTTAAATTCTGAAAACGAATCAATTAATGCTATATTCTCCATTACATTTTTTACTTAAAATACAATTTTCACTTTTGCTTCTTTAATCTCCTTATACTCTAATGTTACCGTTTTTTGCACTGTAACTTTTCCTTTACCAATTGGTTTTGGTTCTCTTGCCTTCCATTGTAAGACAATATTGTCTTCTGTTGCATCTATTAGAGTCCCTTCAAACTCTTCTTCTGCTGTTTTTACCTTAAGAATTCTATTAATATTTTTAAGATATTGCCTTTTCACTTTTAAAGGATGCGCTATATCTGGTGTAGTTACTTCTAAAGAAAAATCTTCTTCTTCTCTATCTAAATTACCATCTATATTTTTACTAATTCTTATACATTCGCTTAATGGAACCCCTTTATCACCATCAACTACAACTTGTATTTTATTGTTTGCAGAAATAGATAAATCTATTAAATACAATGAGGAATTGCTTGCTAACGCCTCTTCTACTAAGTCTTTTATTTTTTCTTGCTCCATCTTAAACCTTAAAATAAAGTATAAAAAGAGGGGACTTTTGAGTCCCCTTCCTTCTTCATTTACTATAAATTTCGGTGCAAATATACGAATTGTTTATGATTTACCAAATCTACTACGATTCAATTTTTTTTTCGTAACTTGAGGTACAAGCTCTTTTCTAACTTAAAATTCTACATCATGAAAAATATTTTGGTTCCTATCGATTTTTCTAAACCGTCTGAATACGCAGCTAAAATGGCTGCAAAAATTGCAAAAAAAACCAATGCCACTATATACTTAATTCATTTAATCGAATTACCAACAGGTATTATAGATATGGGCTCTGGTAGTTCTTTTAGCATACCAGAAAGCATACTTTACTTAAGAAAAATTAGAGATAAAATTTTAGAATTTAAACAAACTTTCTTTGCTAATAAAGTAAATGTAGAATATTTTATTAAATTAAGTTCTCCTTTTGATGGCATTAAAAAATATGCAGAAAAAATAAATGCAGATTTAATCATAATGGGCTCTAAAGGTCATTCTGAATTTGAAGAAATTATGATTGGATCAAATACCGAAAAAGTTGTTAGAAGCTCTAAAATTCCTGTAATTGTAGTTAAAAAAGATGATGTAAAAATAAAGCTAAAAAACTTAGTTTTTGCTTCAAACTTCAAAGAAGAAAACAAAGAAGTATTTAGTAAATTTCTAAATTTCGCAAATGCTTTTAATAGTAAAATTCACCTTTTAAAAATTAACACGCCTTCTCAATTTGAAAGCACATTTAACGCAAAAGAGAAAGTAAAAACATTTATAAAAGATTATAATCTACCTAAACATAAAATAAACATTTACAACGATGTTTCTGTAGAAAAAGGAATTCTTAATTACGCAAAAGAAAAAAAAGCAGATTTAATAGCCTTAAGCACACACGGCAGAAGTGGAATTTCTCACCTTTTTACAGGAAGCGTTACCAAAAACCTATCTAAGAAGGCTTTAAAACCATTATTTACAGTTAAAGTGTAAAACCAAAAAAGCTACTAACATCTTACGAATTAGTAGCTTTATAAACTAAATTGATATTTTACAATATATAATCTGTACTTATAAAATTAGATTTTTTTTGATCTAAAATCTCTTTTAATATTGCATTGTTGTAATCTGTATCTTTTGCGGCTACAAAGGTTCTAATAGAAAACGAACGCAAAGCATCATGAACACTTAAAGTTCCTACAGCAGAATCTTTTCTACCTGTAAACGGATACACATCTGGCCCCCTTTGTGCTGCACTATTTAAATTAACCCTACAAACTAAATTTACCAAAGTATCCATTAAAGGAGCTAACACTTTAGCATTGCTTCCAAAAACACTTACTTGTTGCCCATAATTAGAAGCAGCCATATCATCTATTGGTTCTTGTACATCTTTAAAAGAGACTATAGGAATAACAGGCCCAAACTGCTCTTCTTCAAAAACCCTAGAATCTTTAGAAACCGGGTATAATACCGCAGGAAAAATATAATTTTCTGAAGTTTCGCCTCCTTTTTCATTCAATACTTTTGCTCCTTTTTCTATCGCATCATCTATCAACTCTTGAATATAAGCTGGTTTCTCTGGCTCTGGCAAAGGAGTTAATTTAACACCATCTTCCCAAGGATTACCAAATTTTAATGCATCTACACGCTCTGCAAATCTTTTGTTAAACTCTTCAACAATACCCTCATGAACATATAATATTTTTAAAGCAGTACATCTTTGCCCGTTAAATGAAGTTGAACCCACTAAACACTCGTTTATAGCCAAATCTAGATCTGCTTCTGGTAAAACAATTCCCGGATTTTTAGCTTCTAATCCTAAAATTAAACGCAATCTATTTTTCTGCGGATGATTAGCCTGAATAGCATTTGCAGATTTACTATTACCAATTAAAGCTAAAACATCTACTAAACCAGTTTTCATTATTGGTGTAACTAACGTTCTACCTCTACCGTAAATTATATTTACTACACCAGCAGGAAAACTTGTTTGAAACGCCTCTAATAAAGGAGACAATAATAAAACACCATGTTTTGCTGGTTTAAAAACTGTAGTATTACCCATTATTAAGGCAGGTATCAACAGCGCAAAAGTTTCATTTAAAGGGTAATTGTAAGGCCCTAAACAAAGAACTACACCTAATGGTCCACGTCTAATATGCGCGTGTACTCCGCTATTTTTTTCAAATTTAGCAGAATCTCTATCCATTTGTTTATAATCTTCAATCGTATCGTATATATACTCAATTGTTCTATCAAATTCTTTTTCAGAATCGACCAAAGATTTTCCTATCTCCCACATTAAAAGCTTAACAACTTCATTTCTTTTAGTTTTCATTTGCTCTACAAATTTCTCCATAGCAGCAATTCTACTTTCTACCTTCATTGTTGGCCACAAACCTTGCCCTCTTGCATACGCGTTTGATGCTGCATTTAAAGCTTCTAATGCCTCGTCTTTAGATAAATTAGGCACAGTGCCTAAAAAAGTTGGTTTGTACTCTTTGGTTGATGAAATAGTAGAAAAAACATCAGCTCTATCGCCATTCCACTTTATTAATTCTCCATTAATTAAATAAGTATCTTGACTTACAATTTCATTAATTTTATATTCTTTTGGTATTTCTTTAAACGTATAGTTCATACATGTAATTTTATAAATTATCTCTAACTAAGAGCTCTAAAAAAAAACTACTTTAATTAGAGTTCAAAATTAACTAAAATAAGTGTAAAACAGTTCTTTTTGGAGCGAAAAGCCAAAATGCAATTCACACA
>JAHDHO010000236.1 GCA_020631275.1 Polaribacter sp.
TGGGTTAATAAATTTAGCAACTATAAACGATGAATAGGTACATAAAAATAATATTATTATTACTTTTTGTTTCTCTATTATTTGTAGTGAGAGCGTTTTCTGCAGAATTATTTTACGATCCTTTAATTACATATTTTAAAAACGATTATCTATATACAAATATGCCTTCTTTAAATATTTGGTCTTTAATTGTCGATATGCTTTTTAGATACGTTTTAAATTCAGTAATAACAATCGCAATCATATGGGTTATTTTTGAAAGAAAAGATTATGTGAAATTTACTGGCTTTTTTTTAATGACTGCGTTTATAATTTTGATTATTGTTTTTTCACTTTTACTAAGAGATCAATTTCAATCTGGGTATTTATTACCATTTTACATCAGAAGATTCATCATTCATCCATTATTTTTGCTAATTCTTTTACCTGCGTTTTATTTTCAGAAATTAAGCAATAGATAATTTAACTATTTTTTTTACAATTCTTATTGTAAATTTGCATCAGAAATGAAAAACATTCTGACTAAAATAACCGCTTTTTCTTTAGCATTCTTGGTGCTATTCTCTACCTTTTCTTTTACGGTAGAAGCGCATTATTGTGGTGATTTTATTGTTGATATTTCTTACACTGGCGAAGCTGAAGTTTGTAAAACAGATATAACAAATAATCTTTCTATAGCTATGAAAGATTGCTGTTCTGATGAACAACATAAAATTGAAGGTCAGGATGAATTACAAGTAAATTCTGAAAAACAATTAGATTTTAGTAAACAATATTTTTTAACTTCATTTTTTACCTCTTACAAAAGTTTATTTGCTACAAAAGATTTTGTTAAGATTTACTTTAAAGATCCGTATCCGCCAGATATAGATAGAAACTTTCTGATTTTATACCAAACCTTTTTAATTTGATTTTATTCTAATTCTTACTAAAATACTTCTGAAAAGAAGTATAGTTTTAATTTTAATAAAATCATATATCAGTGAAAAAAAATATACTTAGTAGTTTTGCACTACTATTTCCGCTAATTATTCTTTCTCAAAACAACTTAAAAGGAATGATTATGGACAGAGAAAATCCTAAAAACAATTTAGGTGTTGCAGGTGCAACTGTAAATTGGGTAAACACAAACATAGGAGCTATAACTAATGAAAAAGGTTGGTTTACGATACCTTATAAAAAGGAATACAAAAAACTAGTTATTAGTTATATTGGCTACAAAACAGATACAATTACTGTATTAGACTTAACACCAATTCATCATTACATTACGCCAGAAAGCAACTTAGCCGAAATTACAATTAAAAGCAAAAGAGATGCTGTGCAAAAATCTTTATTTGCAACTGCAAACACTTTTACGGTAAATAACGATGAACTTCTAAAGGCTGCTTGTTGTAATCTAGCAGAGAGTTTTGAAACAAATCCGTCGATAGACGTAAGTTTTTCTGATGCTTTAACCGGTACAAAACAGATTCAAATGTTAGGACTAAAAAGTCCGTATTTACAAATAATGCAAGAAAACATTCCTTCTATTAGAGG
>JAHDHO010000075.1:0-1616 GCA_020631275.1 Polaribacter sp.
TAGAAAAAATATTTGAAGGAGCACAAGATTTCCTTCCACTTTTAGGAACAGATTACGTAGAGTTTTACGTAGGTAACGCAAAACAAGCAGCGCATTTTTATAAAACAGCATTCGGATTTCAATCACACGCATATCGCGGATTAGAAACTGGAGCTAAAGATTCTGTGTCTTATGTTTTAACACAAGACAAAATCAAACTGATGCTTACAACTCCATTAAATAGTAAATCACCAATAAACGATCATATTGTAAAACATGGGGATGGTGTTAAAATTGTAGCGCTTTGGGTAGAAGATGCAAGACAAGCTTATAAAGAAACAACTTCTAGAGGTGCAAAATCTTATATGGAACCAACTGTAGAAACTGATGAACACGGTGAAGTTGTAAGAGCCGGAATTTATACTTACGGAGAAACAGTACACATGTTTGTAGAACGTAAAAATTACAACGGTGCCTTTTTACCAGGTTTTCAAAAATGGGAATCAGACTACAATCCGCCAAGTGCTGGTTTAAAGTATATAGATCACATGGTTGGTAATGTTGGTTGGAATCAAATGGACGTTTGGGTGAAATGGTACGAAGATGTAATGGGCTTCGAAAACTTTTTATCTTTTGATGATAAGCAAATTCATACAGAATATTCCGCATTAATGAGTAAAGTTATGTCTAACGGAAATGGGCGAATTAAGTTTCCAATAAACGAGCCAGCAGAAGGTAAAAAACGTTCGCAAATAGAAGAGTATTTAGATTTTTATGAAGGTGCAGGCGTACAACACATTGCCGTGGCAACAGACGATATTTTAAAAACAGTTTCACAATTAAGAGCAAACGGAGTAGAGTTTTTATCTACGCCACCAGATGAATATTATAAATCTGTTCCTGGTCGTTTAGAAGAATTTAGCCACGAGTTAAAAGAAGATATCGAAAAACTTAAAAGTTTAGGTATTATGATTGACGCTGATGAAGAAGGTTACTTACTTCAAATTTTTACAAAACCAGTAGAAGATAGACCAACCTTGTTTTTTGAAATTATTCAAAGAATGGGAGCAAAAGGTTTTGGAGCAGGAAACTTTAAGGCATTATTTGAGTCTATAGAAAGAGAACAAGCAAAAAGAGGAACTTTATAAAAGACTTTAGAAGTAAAAATCTTTTTACAAAAAATTATTACCACCAAGAGTAAGATGATTATCATTTTACTCTTGGTTTTTTATTTGGCAAATAAATTAGATTTTCAAAAAAAAGTCTTGTTTCTTTGTTCTTATATCTTGATTCTTAAATTATGAACAGAGAAGAAATACTTAAAGCAATAGAAGAAAAATACGATAAATTAGGTGTTCCTGTAGATGCAATGTTAGAAGGTTTGTTGCATAGTACGCCAATTACGTATTGGGATTATATTCAGACAGATGCACTTTTAGGTTTGCAAACACCAAGAACAACGCAACCAGATGAAATGGTTTTTATCATGTATCATCAAGTAAACGAGTTGCTTTTTAAAATGATTTTGTGGGAGATTGCGCAAGTATCAAAAGCTATAGAAGTAACTGCAGATAAGTTTTCGATGCATTTAAATAGAATTAGTAGGTATTTTGATATGCTTTGCAATTCTTTTTCTG
>JAHDHO010000075.1:1716-6870 GCA_020631275.1 Polaribacter sp.
ATGCATTTAAATAGAATTAGTAGGTATTTTGATATGCTTTGCAATTCTTTTTCTGTAATGGCAGAAGGTATGGAGAAAGAACAATATTTAAAATTTAGAAACACATTAACACCTGCAAGTGGTTTCCAATCGGCACAATACCGAAAAATAGAATTTGCTTCTACAGATTTAATAAACTTAATAGACGCTAGATACAGGGATTCTATAGATCAAAATTCTTCATTTAAAAATGCGTATAATCATTTGTATTGGCAGGCAGCAGGTAAAAACTACACAACAGGTCAAAAATCTACATTACTAAATCTATTCGAAAAGAAATATTTAGGTGAATTTATAGATTTTATGGAAGATTATAACGATATAAATTTATCTCGAAAATTTAAAGAATTACCTAAGGATGTGCAGCAGAATCCAAGTTTAATTAAAGCCATGAGGCATTACGATTATACTGTTAATGTAAAATGGGTAATGGCACATTATAATGCTGCCGGCAAATATTTAGGCGGTAAAGAAAAAGATTTAGAAGCAACTGGCGGAAGTAGTTGGCGTAAATATATGCATCCGAAGTATCAAAGAAGAATTTTTTATCCTTATTTATGGAGTGAAGAAGAATTAAAGAACTGGGGTACATTTTAGATAAAAATTCTACGATTCTCTTAAAAATTAGTACTTAAAGAAAACGTTAAAAAGTGATTTACAAATTATTAGTAAATCACTTTTTTCTTTTTTGGAACAGTAATTGTCATAAGTTTTTTATAAGTTTGAGAACTATGAAAAAATATATCTTACTAATACTTACTGTAATAATAACAACAACTACTTTTTCTCAAGAAGAAATAGAAGCATTTAAAAGCGGAGAATGGTTACGTTATAAAATGAGCTATAGTGGTTTTTTAAGAGCAGGAACCGCAATTTTAGAGGTAGATGAAAAAGATTTAAACGGTAAAAAAGTATATCATACAAAAGGTTCTGGTTGGACTTCAGGGATGATAAAATGGTTTTTTAAAGTAAATGATGTTTACGAAAGTTATTTTGATATAAACGAAGTAAAACCTTACGTTTTTAAAAGAAAGATTAACGAAGGTGGTTATAAAAAGCATCGAATTACTAATTTTGATTACAATACTAATAAAGCCTACATTCAAGATTTTGAAAATCAAAAAGATACAACAGTAGCATTTTCTAACGTACAAGACATGCTTTCATCTTTTTATTATTTAAGAAATCAAGATGTAGAACACATGGAAAAAGGAGATGAAATAGCAATAGATATGTTTATGGATTCTCAAATTTACCCATTTAAACTCCGTTTTTTGGGAAGAGAAGTCTTAAAAACCAAGTTTGGAAAAGTAAATTCGTTAATATTTAGACCATTAGTGCAATCTGGTAGAGTTTTTAAAGCACAAGAAAGTGTAACAATTTGGATTACAGATGACTTGAATAAAATACCTATTAAAATGAAAGCAGATTTATCAGTAGGCTCTTTAAGGGCAGAGCTAGAATCTTATAAAGGTTTGGCTAATGATTTTAAAAAGAGTTAAATAAATGCCTTTTATAAAAACTTTAACGAAACCGTTATAGGAACTTAAGAGTTAAGATTTAAAATAAATCAATTTTATTTGTACTTTTGGGTGTTAAATTTAATAGCTCCCAATTTTTTGAAAAAAGTACTCTACATCCTTCTAACTTCTATTATTTTGTTCGCTTGTAAAAGTGAAGAAAAAATTGAAAAACCTATAATAAAGCCAACACCAAAACCTATTTATAAATTTGGTTTTAAAGTTGATGATTATAAGGTTGTTTTTGATACTATTAAATCCGGAGAAAGTTTTGGCGCAATTTTAGATAGGCATCATGTGAGCTATCCTAAAATAAATAGTATTGCAAGTGCTATTAAAGACGTTTTTGACGTTCGAAAAGTAAGAGCAGGTAAACCTTATATGATTCTATCGAGTAAAGATTCTTTAGAACAAGCAAAAGTATTTATATATAAAAATGATAAAATTAGAGCAACAGTTGTAGATTTTAAAGATTCTATAACAGAAGCATATACTTATTTGCAACCAATTAAAACCGTAGAAAAAGTAGTTGAAGGAAAAATTTATTCGAATCTTTCTAATGCTATGGATAGTTTGCATTTATCACCAAACTTAACATATGCTGTTGCAGATATTTATGCTTGGACACTAGATTTCTACAAACTACAGAAAGGAGACTCCTTTAAACTTGTTTTTGAAGAGAAATTTATAAACGATAGTTTGTTTGCAGGTTATGGTAAGATTAAATCGGCAGTTTTTAAACATAAAGACCAAGATTTATATGCATTTCGATTCTTAGCAGATTCTATAAAAGGAATAGAAGAATATTATGATGAAAAAGGTAATATGTTAAGAAGTCAGTTCTTAAAAAGTCCCATTAAATTTCAATATAGAATTTCTTCTAGATATAATTTAAATAGAAGAATTGCATATTACGGTAATAAAGTGAAACCACATAAAGGTACAGATTTTGCTGCAAGAATTGGTACGCCAATAATTGCTACTGCAAGCGGAACTGTTGTTGAATCTACTAGAAGAGGTGGTAATGGTAAGTTTGTGAAAATTAAACACAATAGCATTTATTCTACACAATATTTACATATGAAAACCCGAAAAGTTAAAAAAGGAGATTATGTAAAGCAAGGCGATGTAATTGGTTTGGTTGGTATGACAGGTAATTCTGGCGGACCACATGTTTGTTATCGCTTCTGGAAAAACGGTAAACAAGAAGACCCATTAAGTCCAAAAACAAAATTACCAGAAGCAGAACCTTTACAAGATAGTCTAAAACCTAGATTTTTTAAGCATATGTATCTTTTAAAAAATCAATTAGATAATAATATACCAGTAATAGAAGAACCTACAATAACAAAAGAAATAGTAGCGCAAAATTAATAGAATGGCTTTAAAAAACATCAATCCAACCAAAACTCAAGCTTGGGAAAAACTAACGAATCACTTTAATAACAATAAAGATATTAGTATTAAAGATTTGTGCAAAGACTCAAATAGAAAAGATAATTTTTCACTTGAATTAGAAGACTTAACAGTAGATTTTTCTAAAAATAGAATTACAGAAGAGACACTTTCTTTATTAGTTGAATTAGCAAAAGAAGTAGATTTAAAAGACGCTATAGAAAAACAATTTTCGGGTGAAGTTATTAACGCCACAGAAGGTAGAGAGGTTTTACATACTGCTTTAAGAAGTAATTCTGATGAACCTGTTCTTGTAAATGGTAAAAATATTAAGCTACAAATACAAACTGCATTACGTAAAATTAGAAGTTTTAGTAATAAAGTAATTTCTGGTAAATGGAAAGGTTATACAGGTAAATCTATTACAGATGTAGTAAATATTGGTATTGGTGGTTCAGATCTTGGGCCAGACATGGTTGTAGAATCTTTGCAGTATTATAAAAATCAATTAACTACACATTTTGTTTCTAATGTAGATGGTGATCATGTATCAGAAATTATTAAAAAATTAAATCCAGAAACTACTTTATTTGTAATTGTTTCTAAAACATTTACAACACAAGAAACCATAACAAATGCAGAAACACTTAAAAATTGGTTTTTAAAGTCGGCAACAATTTTCGATATTCCAAAGCACTTTGTTGCAGTATCTACAAATTTAGAAGCGGTAGATAGTTTTGGTATAGATAAAGCAAATGTTTTTCCTATGTGGAACTGGGTTGGTGGACGTTTCTCTCTTTGGTCTGCTGTTGGTTTATCAATTAGTTTATCTGTAGGTTTCGATAATTATAGAGCCTTATTAGATGGTGCAGAGGAAATGGACTTGCACTTTAGAAATACAGAATTCGAAAATAATATACCTGTAATTTTAGCATTGTTAAGTATTTGGTATAATAATTTTTACAATGCAGAAACAGAAGCTGTTTTACCTTATACACAGTATCTAAAAAAATTGCCAGATTATTTACAGCAAGCTATTATGGAGAGTAATGGTAAAGGTGTAGATAGAAACGGAGACAAAATAGACTACCAAACAGGTACCATTGTTTGGGGTAGTACAGGAACAAATATGCAGCATGCATTTATGCAATTGGTGCATCAAGGTACTAAGTTAATTCCGGCAGATTTTATAGGTTATAAAGAATCTTTGCACGGTTTAACAGATCATCATAAAAAGTTAATGGCAAATTTTTATGGACAAATAGAAGCCTTGGCATTTGGTAAAACAAAAGAAGAAGTTCATTTAGAATTAAAGTTTTCTGGTGATGAAGATAAAATTGCACAATTACTACCTTTTAAAGTGTTTGAAGGCAATAGGCCAAGTAATGCTATCCTTTTTGATAAACTAACGCCAAAGTCTTTAGGGAAATTAATAGCATTATATGAACATAAAATTTACACACAAGGTATAATCTGGAACATTTATAGTTACGATCAATTTGGTGTAGAGCTAGGAAAAGAACTCGCTAAAAAATTATTGAATAAGCACTAAATTAAGACTAATAATACCAATTTATTATACTATTAATTAATTATTTATAATTAGTTAATAGTATTTTTTTTGCTTAAATGTTTGATTTTTATGTTATAACAGTTTTTTTTCTTACATTTAAAAATCTTAATTCTTTGTTAAACTTAACATTAAGTTAACTTTAGAACTCTGTAAAAGCAAGAGTTTTGCAAAACATTTAATAACATAAAATTATACAATGAAAAATTTTAAAAACTTATTATTTGTAGCACTGTTTTTTATAACAGCTACAGTTTTAGGGCAAACTAAAATTACTGGTACAATTGTCGATGAAACAAATCAACCATTACCAGGAGCAAGTGTTCTTGTAAAAGGAACAACAAACGGAACATCAACAGATTTTAATGGTAAATTTACTTTACAATCTAAATCTAATTCTGGTGTTTTAGTAGTGTCTTTTATTGGATACAAATCTAAAGAAGCTGCTTACTCTTCTTCAAACAACAATTTAACAGTAATGTTAATGGAAGATGCTGGTTCGTTAGATGAAATAGTTGTAGTATCTAACTCATTTGCAATTGATAGAAAAACACCTGTTGCTGTTTCTACAATTAAAGCAAGTGAAATTGAATTAAAATTAGGAACTCAAGAATTTCCAGAGATTTTAAA
>JAHDHO010000075.1:6970-12618 GCA_020631275.1 Polaribacter sp.
GGTACAATTAACATTATCTCTAAAACTACAGATATCGAAGAAGGTGGTAACTTTGGTTACACTTTAGGTAACGATGGTTACACTAAATATGGTCTTACTTATTCTACAGGTTTAATGGATAACGATGTGGCTGTAACAGTTTCTGCTGCACAAACTTCTGGTAGAGGTTATGTAGACGGAACTCCTTTTACAGGTTTTAACTACTTTTTAAATGTTTCTAAAGAGTTAAACGACGAGCACAAATTATCTTTTACTGCATTTGGTGCATTACAAAGACATGGTCAAAGACAAAACAGACACTTAATCAAAACTTTTAGAGATAGTGAAAGAGGTAGAAAATATAACTCAGATTGGGGTTATAAAAACGGTCAGTTAACTAACTCAGAAGATAACTTTTATCACAAGCCACAGATTTCTTTAAATCACTACTGGACACTTTCTGATAAAACTTTTATTTCTACTGCAGCTTATGTATCTTTTGGTACAGGTGGTGGTGGTGGAACTGCTGGAGCTAACAAGTTTGGTTTTGACAATTCTGAATACAGAGATGGACCATTAGGAACTATCAACTTCGATAAAATTGTTGACGAAAACATAGCAAATGGTGTAAACGGTTCTATCTCTGCTTTAAGAGCTTCTAGAAACGACCATAACTGGTACGGTGTTTTATCTACTTTAAAAACAGATTTAACAGATGAGTTTACTTTATTAGCTGGTTTAGATTACAGAAACTATACAGGTATTCACTATACAGAAGTAACAGATTTATTAGGAGGACAGTTTTTAGCTGATAATTCTAATGTAAATAACCCAAACAACCAAGCACAAGTAGGAGACGTAATTTTCTATGACAACGACGGTAAAGTTGGTTGGTTAGGTGGTTTTGCTCAATTAGAGTATTCTAAAGATGCTATTTCTGCATTTGTTTCTGCAAACGTTTCTAATACAACTTATCAAAGAGTAGATCGTTTCTTATATTTAGATTCAGATCCAAATCAAACTTCAGATAAATACGATTTCTTAGGATATGGTATTAAAGGTGGTGTTAACTATAACTTAGATGAAAACCACGGTGTTTTTGTAAACTTAGGTTATTTTGAAAAAGCACCTTTCTTTAACTCTGTTTTTGCTAACCGTAACAACGTAGATGTTAATGAAAATGCTGAAAACCAAAAAATTACAAGTTACGAGTTAGGTTATACTTATAGAAGTGCTAAGTTTTCTGCTAACTTAAACTTATACCACACTGCTTGGAAAGATAGAACAGAAGTAGCTCGTTTCCAATTACAAGATGGTACAATTGCATTTGCTAACATTTTAGGCGTAAATGCATTACATAAAGGTGTTGAGTTTGATTTCACTTATAGACCATCAGACAAACTTACTTTTACAGGTATGGCTTCTTTAGGAGATTGGAAATGGGATAGTAACGTAGAAAATGTAGAAATTTTTGATGAAACTAACACAAAAGTTGCAGAGGTTGATGTAATTATCAAAGGTTTACACGTTGGTGATGCAGCACAAACTACTTTTGCTTTAGGTTCAAACTATAAATTAACTCCAGAAACTACGTTTACAGTAGATTATAACTACTACGGAGATTTATATGCAGAGTTTGACCCAAGTTCTAGAGGAGAAGTTGGTCCTGATGCATGGAAAGTACCTAACTATAGCTTATTTGATACTTCAATAAGACATAAATTTAAGTTTGGTAACTTCGATACATCAATTACTGCAAGAGTTAACAACGTATTCGACACAGTATATATTTCAGATGCACAAGATGGTTCTGGTTCTAACGCTCAAACAGCAAGTGTATATTACGGAGCAGGAAGAACTTTTAGCGTAGGTGCAAAAATTAATTTCTAAAAAATACAAGATGAAAAAAATAATTTATTTATTCGCAGTTGCGCTTACAGTTTTAAGTAGCTGTACGCCATTAGAAGATGTAAACGAGGTTATTGATGCATTACCAAATGTAGATGCTTTCGATTACACATTACAAGATGATGACTATGAAACTTTAGGTTTAAATTTTGGTAACTTTAGCTCAGAAGATGATGCTAAAGCAGAAATTCCAGGATTTTTAAGTACAAAATTCCCATCTTTAGGAGAAGGTTCAGCTTTAAACATAACTTACAAGTTATACGCACCTAAAAGAGATGAAAAAAGTTTAACTATTTATACTGTAACTGCTGCAGATTATACTGCACAAGGTTTAAGATTTCCAAACTTTTCAAGTTTTGATCAAATTACAGATTTCTTAGATGCTAAATATCCAGACGCAGCAAATAGACTTTTAGTAGATTTAACTTATGATTATTATGATGGATCAGTTTCTACACTTAACAATGGTTTTATCAATAACGATGGAACTTGGGAAATGTCTATAGGAATCTCTGATGATGAATATACAGCAATGGGAGAAGGTAGAGCTCAATTTTCTAATGAAGATGAAGCTTTAACTAAAATACCTGTTTATTTAAGTGAAAAATTAAAGTTTGAAGGTAAAGAAGCTGGTGATATCGAAGGTGTTATGTATAAATTATACGTAACAGATACTCAAGATATCGACGAAGATGGTTCTGTAACAGATAGAACTGTTTATAGCTTTGTTGCATTCTTTATCTATGACGGCGCAGCTTGGTCTCAGTACACAAATGTTATCGAGAACACTACTCAGTTTGCTTACGAAGGTTCTAACTGGGTTCCAGATAACACAATTAGATATACTTTAACTTCTGCAGATTACGCATTAGTTGGTAATGATAGATATAATAACTTTGATGTAAGATCTGGTGCAGATGAAGAAACTGAAGAAGTACGTTTAGAAAAGATTAACACAATCTTAAAAAACAACTTTCCAGATATAGAAGTTGATCAGAATGTAATTGTTACTTACGCTTTTTATGATGGTACTAATGGTAATGCCACTATAGAAGTAACTTTTGACGGTACAGATTTTATTAAATTTGTAGAGTAATCAATTTTATCTTTTAAATTAAGAAAACCACCTCAACCGAGGTGGTTTTTTTATGCATAAAAATTAGTAACTTTGTATCTATAAAAAACTAACTACTTATATTATGATAAAGGATATACATTCTTATTGGGCTTACCTTGTATTGGCTCTTTTAATTTTTGCTGTAGCAAATGCAATTATTGGTTTAACTCAGAAAAAGCAATTTACAGATAAAGATTTACGTATCGGTTTATTTACCTTAATCTTAACCCATATTCAATTATTAATAGGTTTAGCTTGGTATTTTATGTCACCTTGGTTTCAAGCCTTAAAAGCAGATGCAGGTGCGGTAATGAAAGAACCTGCAACACGTTTATTAGCAGTAGAACATCCTATTACCATGATTTTAGCAATTGTATTTATAACAATTGGTTGGTCTAAACATAAAAAGAAAACAGAAGACGCTGCAAAGTTTAAAACATTTGTAATCTTTTACGGAATTGGTTTATTATTGATATTGTCTAGAATTCCTTGGAGCAATTGGTTCTAATAGTAATCTTGTAAGTCTATTTACAAGTAAAATTTTTTTTAATTTTTAAACTTAAATCACATCTCGTGAAGATTCTTAGCTATATATTATCTCCAATTTTTATATTGGTATTCTTTTTGTTTTTAATAATATTTCATCCTTTGCAATGGTTAAGTTTGCATCTTTTAGGACAAAGTGCACATGGTAAAGTAGTAGATGCTTTAAATTTCTTTTTGGTAAAATCTATGCTAATACTTGGTGTTAGTGTCAAGTTAAAAAACGAATATAAATTACCAGAAGATACTACAATAATTTTTGTGTCAAATCATCAATCTACTTTTGATATTCCGCCAATAGGTTGGTTTTTTAGAAAGCATTATCCAAAATTTGTAGCTAAAATAGAATTAGGAAAAGGCATACCAAGTGTTTCTTATAATTTAAGAAATGGTGGTGCGGCATTAATCAACAGAAAAGATCCAAAACAAGCAATAAGCGAGTTGATAAACTTTTCTAAGAGAATTAAAGAAAACAATTGGGGCGCAATAATTTTTCCGGAAGGCACAAGAAGTAGAAATGGTAAGCCTAAGAAATTTGCATCTAACGGATTAAAAGTAATAACAAAAGTAAATAAAGAAGGTTATGTTGTACCTTTAACTATTAATAATTCTTGGAAAGTGTTTAAATACGGTAAATTTCCTTTAGGTTTAGGAAGTCCAATAACTATTACAACTCACGAGCCAATAAAAATAGATTCTTTACCGTTTGAAGAACTACTAGAGAAAACAGAAAAAGTAATTAAAGAACATATAAAATAGAAATTTATGTCTATATACAATATTAGAAAAGAAGTAATGCTAACGCTAGAAAAAAGTATGGACCGCTTTATGGAGAAATACTTAATTCCGGCAGAAAAAATTTGGCAGCCTACAGATTTTCTTCCTAACTCACAAAAAGATTCTTTTATTACAGAAGTAGAAGAAATAAGAGAATTGTCTAAAGAATTACACGACGATTTTTGGGTGGTTTTAGTAGGAGATACTATTACAGAAGAAGCTTTACCAACCTACGAATCTTGGTTGTTAGACTTAGATGGTGTTAGTCAAGATCCAGATAATAGTTGGGCAAAATGGGTAAGAACTTGGACAGCAGAAGAAAATCGACACGGAGACGTATTAAATAAATACTTGTATTTATCAGGTAGAGTTAACATGCGCGAAGTAGAAATATCTACACAACATTTAATTGCAGATGGTTTTGATATTGGTACATCTACAGATCCATACAAAAACTTTGTGTATACAAGTTTTCAAGAACTAGCAACTTATGTTTCACATAACAATGTAGCAAAAATTGCGCGTAAAAAAGGACACAAAGCATTGGCTAAAATGTCTAAAATTATTGCAGGAGATGAAATGCGTCATCACCAAGCTTATACAGAGTTTGTAAAAGAAATCTTTAAGATAGATCCATCAGAAATGATGTTGGCATTTCAACACATGATGAAATATAAAATTGTAATGCCTGCAATGCATTTAAGAGAATCTTTTGGTGCAAAAGGAAGTTTATTTGATGATTTTTCTTCTGTAGCGCAAAGAATTGGTGTTTACACAGGGTTCGATTATGTAGATATTATTAAGAAATTAAACACTGCTTGGGAAATAGATAAGATTACAAACCTAACACCAGAAGCAGAAAAGGCAAGAGATTATTTAATGAAATTGCCAGACAGAATGTACAGAATTACAGAAAGAATTGTTGTGCCAGACACAAAATTTAACTTTAAATGGATGTTACCAGCTTAGAATTTTAAGAAGCTATTTCCTGCTTTCCGTTATATCTTTTTGTAGAAAAAACAAAAAGGATGTCACTTCAATCAGGGCTAAACATTTTTGTAAGCAACACTGCATATAAAAAAAGCCATTAATATTTAATATTAGTGGCTTTTTTTTAGTCTTAATTTATTGTAAAAGAGTCTTTATCATGTAAAAAACCTAACTTATCTCTTATTATGTTTTGTTTATCTAGTGTAATTACAGAAGTTACAATACCAATCTCATTGTTGTTTAAACTAGATAATTCTTCACCTAAAAAATCTACGATTAAAGAATTGCCAGAATACTCGTAATTACTAGCATCTTTGCCCGTTCTATTAACACC
>JAHDHO010000076.1 GCA_020631275.1 Polaribacter sp.
CAATAATGCAAGAAGCAATTGATATTTTAGAGAGTTTTGATATTCAAATAGAAGTTGATATTGTGTCTGCACATAGAACTCCAGAAAAATTAGTAGATTATTCTAAAAACGCACATAAAAGAGGTATAAAAGTAATTATTGCAGGTGCTGGTGGCGCTGCGCATTTACCAGGCATGGTAGCTTCTATGAGTCCGTTACCAATAATTGGTGTACCTGTAAAAAGCAAAAATTCTATAGATGGTTGGGATTCTGTTTTGTCTATTTTACAAATGCCAGGTGGCGTGCCTGTAGCAACAGTTGCTTTAGATGGCGCAAAAAATGCTGGTATTTTGGCAGCACAAATTATAGGAGCTTCAGATACTTGTGTTTTAGATAAAATTATTGCTTACAAAGAAGGTTTAAAACTTAAAGTAGAAAAGGCTTCTGAAAATGTTAGAAAATAAAAAAATACTGATTGCTAATTAGCAATCAGTATTTTTTTTGTAATACTTCTATTATCTATCAAAGTTGTATTTACTATATAAACACCTGTCTTTAAGTTAGAGGTATCTTTTGTATCTGTACCTAAAAATGTTTTTACTTTTCTACCTTGAATGGTATATAAAGTTACATCTTTAATATTGTCTACATCAAAATCATATTCTACAATTAACTCTTTTGCTCCATCTATATAAACTGTAAAATCTTTTGAATCTATTTCTTCTACTAAAAGAGCCTCTTTACCTGTTTTCTTTGTAGCTCTTCTTTTATTTTTTGTATAAATAATTTTAAATCTTGTATTATTCTCACCAATAGTATCAATATTAAAAGTATAATCTCTTTGTCTTAAATCTACCGTTTTCTTAGCTTCTGTATCCCTTAAATAAATATAGTAATCTTCATCAATTTTTTCATCTTGAACTCCGATAGAATACTCACCTAATTCATCAACAACAAAACCTAGCTTAACAACCTTTTTATCTCTTTTTAAAATTGGTAAACCTTGTATAGACGCTTTTGCACCTCCTCTTACAATAGAGTAAAAGCCCATAGATTTTTGACTAATATCAAAAGGTGCGTCGTAAAGCCTATCATACCTATTGGTTGCACCTTTAAGAAAACCGACTAATACAGTATTTGTTTTGTTTCCTTTATTAAATGTAAACCAAGATCTTCCTTTTCTTTTTTTTGTGACCTTAGCTTTATCTGATTTGTAAAATTGTGTGTTATTTGCAACAATTTGGTGCGTGGTTTTAAAAGTTAATGTACTATTAGCAGTAGTTCTAACAAAGAAACCTTGCCCTGAACCTATCTTACCAGTAGTAGTATTACTTAGTCCACCAGTTATGTTGTATTGCAAATAATCAGAAACATTATTATCGCCAACTTCTGCAGTATTTTGATTCCATATATAAATGGTTCCGTCAATGTCTGCATTGTCTGTATCTGCGCTTACCAAATCCCAGTCTATAGCAGAAAAATAAGGATTACCAACTAGATTATCTCCTGAAGTAGACCAAACATTATCAGGATCTGTACTTGCTAAATTACTAGAATTAAAAACATTTACAACCACGTCTCCCTCATTTAACTTTCCTGTAAAAGTTCTTAATTGCCCACCAACACCTTCGTTCTGTATTGCATAACCAATACCAGGATTAAAATCTGCAGTACCATGAAAAGCCCAATCTGAACTTGTACTACTTGCATCAAATCTATAAATTAACTCTGCGTCTGGAAATACAGTTGCAATATTAGAATCCGCAGCAACTACAGGAGAACTCCAGTAAGAATAAAAATCGTTACCAGAATAATTTGGCGTTGCTCTTTTAATATTAAAATCTCCAGACCCAGCAATTGCGGCATTACAAGAATTAAAAATTAAAGCGCCACCGTCTTCAACCGTAATTGTACCATTATTAGTTAAACCATAAAAGATGTTTAAAGTTCCGCCGCTTTTAACAACCACCTCTGCTCCTGCTTCAATTGTTAATCTTCCTATTTTAACTTCTGATGTTATTTCTGGGTTATTTGAACCATTTTGAATCACTACCGTTTGCGTCTTCGAAACTTCTGGTGATGTTGCCGCCCAATTTGTATCGTTAGAAAAATCTGAAGAAGCACCACCATTCCATGTATAACTTGTATTACTTCCGTTTGCTGTTGTAGTTGCAGCAATAGAAGAAGCCCCATTTGCTTCATAGTTAACTTGATCGCCATCTTGATAAGCAACTAAACTTGTGCCAGCAGTAAGATATGTAGATTTATTAGTATCTATTTCTGCTGCTGTTCTTGCAACGTTCCAGATTCTTAATAAAGATATATTACCATCAAAATTATTGTCAACATTATTTTGACCAGAGAAAGCTCCGTTGTAAGTAGAACCACTTGAAAAACTTGTTGGATACCTTACAGCACCACCGTTTCTACCTATAGAAATATTACCAGAGTGAGTACTTACCTGTAAACCATCTTGTTGATCTTTTTCTACGCCATCTAAATACCATCTAAAGGTTACATCTGGCGAAGCTGTATCTTCTATTGTTAGGGCTACGTGTGTCCATTTATCAACAGTAATTTCTCCTAATTCAGATCTAAAAAATCTTCTTCTAGCTGCTGTATCAGCATTATTTCTGTATCCGCCTAAATAAATCCTTCCTGCTTCTATATAAAATAAAATCACGTTTACCTGCGCACCTTCTTCATACAGAACTTGTCTTGTAGTAATATCCGAAGGTTTAAACCAAAACTCTACAGTTCTGTTTTTTGTGTTCTGTAAATTAATGGCATCTGTATTTGGTATTGTAATATAATCGTTAGTCCCGTTAGCTTCAAAACCAGCTGAACATGGAATTTGAGCTTGTAAAGAACTGTAAACAATTATAAAAATATACAAAATATAAATTGTAATATTCTTCATAATTCTTTTTTTTTAAATGTGTTATAACACTTTTGTTATGTCGTTTAGCTTTGTAAAAGCTTACAAAAACGACTAAGAAATTAATATCTTAATAAATAAGAATTTTCTTTCTAAACTCTTGCTTATCGCTAAAAGTTACTTTAACAAAATATACGCCTTTACTGTAGTTTGAAACACTTTTTAGATCTTCACTTTTAAAAACATTTATAAGTCTACCTTGTAAGTTATAAACCTGAATATCTTTGATTTCTTCTTGCGTATTATTTTTGATAATCAACTCTTTATTTGAGTCGACATATAAGTTTAAACTTTCATTTAAATCTTCTAAAACCTCTGTACTTAAAGTTGTTTCTTCTTTGCTATTTTTTGAATACTTTACCTCGAATCTCTCATCATTTTCACCTACAGCTTCAATTTTAAAATTATAATTACCTTCTTCTAAGTTGAAGAATACACCTAATTCTTTATCGTGTAAATAAATGGTATAATCATTATTAATAGTTTCTTCTTGTATTCCTATTGAATAATCACCTACTTTATCTACAATAAAACCTAAGGGTACAATTTCTTCATCATCTTGTAAAACAGGTAAACCTTGTATTGATGCTTTTATAGAATTATTAATCAACGAATAAAAACCTAAAGATTTTTGATTTGTATCAAAACCAGCGTCGTAAATTCTATCAACATCTTCCGTTGCTCCTTCTAAAAAACCAATTAATAAAGTATTGGTTTCATTTCCTCTTGTAAATTTAAACCATGATCTGTCTTTTTTCTCTTCGAGCGTTTTTTTATTATTAGACTTATAAAATTGCGTATTACTAGACGCAATTTGATGTGTTGTTTTAATTTTTATTGAGCTATTTGATAAAGCTCTTACAAAAAAACCTTGACCAGTACCAATATTTCCTGTAGCAGTATTTGTAACTCCACCTGTTAAATTATATTGCAGATAATCTGAAACATTGTTTTCACCTACTTCTGCAGTTGCTTGGTTCCATAAATATATGGTTCCTTGAATTTCTGTATTATCGGGGTCTTTAATTACTAAATCCCAATCTATTGCTGCTGGATATGGATTCCCAACTAAATTATCTCCATTTGTAGACCAAGTATCGCCATCATTATCAGAACCTGATAAATTTGTTGTATTAAAAACATTTACTGCAATATCTCCTGAATTAACGGTACCTGTAAAAGTTCTTAACTGACCTCCTAAACCTTCATTTTGGACAGCATAACCAATTCCTTGCTCAAAATTTGAAGTACCATGAAATACCCAATCTGAATTTAGTGAACTTGCTTCGAATGCATAGATAAGTTCTGCATCAGGAAAAACTGTTGCAATATTTGAATCTGCACTAATAACTGGCGAGCTCCAATAAGAATAGAAATCGTTACCATTATAAGTAGGTGTGTTTCTTTCAACATTATAATTTCCTGTACCGCCAAGAACTTTCTTTTCTCTTAATACTAAACTCCCACTTTCTTTAACATTAATAGTACCATTATTAACTATATCATAACTAACTTCTAAAGTACCACCACTTTGTATAGTAATATTTGCACTTGCATTAACTTGCAGATCTCCTGCTACAATATGAGTTCCAGAAGTTATTATTGGATAATTTATCGAAGCTTGAATTTCTACAGCCTCTTTTGTTAATATATCTGGCACAGAACCACCTACCCAATTAGAGCCCGTATTCCAATCTGTAGATGCAGCAGTTGCACTCCAAATAATTGTTGGTACAGGAGAAACTGTTGCTTCATTAGTGCTTACATTATCATTTGCTAAATATGTAAATGTATCTCCATCTAAAATTGCCACTAAATCATCTGTACCAACTGTAGTTATTATATCTGATTTGTAATCGTCTATTTCTTGTGCAGTTCTCACTCGATTCCAAAGTCTAAATCCCCATAAATATCCTTCAAAATAATTAGTGCCAGAATTGCTAGTTAAAGCTGATGCACTATAGAAATAATCGGAATCTAATTGACTTGTCCAACCTGCTGCTGTTATACTTGGAAATCTTATACTAGTATCTTTATACCCTAATCTAACAGTATTGTGTGGTCCAAATTGATATCCAGAATTTTCACCGATTAAAATACCATTTAAATAAAATTTTAAGGCTGTATTCTGATTAGCACCCATTGGGTTTGTTGTATTATTTGCAGCTTGGGCATCATCTAAAACAAGAGCAACATGGTACCAAGTACCAGCAGTAATTGCTTTTCTTAAAAAAGTACCCTGCCATTGTGGGGAATAATCTGCTCTGTTATAACCTCCCACAACTAAATACCCTCCTTCTATATAAATAATAACTGCTCTTGTACCAGCTCCTTCTTTCATAATAAATTGTCTGGTATTAACTTCTGCTGCTTTAAACCAAGTCTCGTAAGTTCTATTGTTTGTGGTTGTACTATTAATATTTGTAATATTTGTATTTGAAGCACCACCTACATTTATAAAATCATTTACACCATCAAAATAAAAACCGTCATTATCTGTTTGAGAAAAACTACAAACTGTTAAAATTAAGAAGATTACATTTAGTGAAAAATTTTTCATAGTAGTTTTTTGGGGATTTTAGAACCTAATCAAAATTAAATACATTTTATAAATAAAGCAATAAAACTTCGATAAACGGTTGTTAAAATAAGTTTAACAGATGTTTACTTTAGATTACACAATAAAAAAATAAGTTTTTTTATCTTTGAAAACTGATATACACACATTTATGAATCCACTTTTACAAGACTTTAATACAGCTCCTTTTTCAAAAATTTCAAATAAAGATTACAAACCTGCAATTCTAAAAGCAATAGAAATCGCAAAACAAGAAATCGAGGAAATTGTAAATAACACAGAAACACCTAATTTCGAAAACACAACTGTTGCATTGGATTTTTCTGGTGAAAAACTAAATAGAATTACAAGTATATTTTTTAACTTAAATTCTGCTGAAACTAATGATGAAATTCAGAAAATTGCACAAGAAATTTCACCATGGTTAAGTGAATTTAGAAATGATATCACCTTAAACGAAACTCTTTTTAACCGTGTAAAAGCTGTTTTTGATTATAGAGAAAATTTAAAATTAACACCAGAGCAAGAAATGTTGTTAGAAAAACAATATAAAAGTTTTGCAAGAAATGGTGCTAATTTAAATGAAGAAAACAAGAAAGAGCTTAGAGAAATTGACGCTAAATTATCTAAGCTTTCGTTAAAGTTTGGCGAAAATGTACTTGCAGAAACCAATGCTTTTGAAATGCATTTAACCAAACCAGAAGATGTAGCTGGTTTGCCAGAAAGTGTTAAAGAAGCCGCTAAAGAAGTAGCCAAATCTAAAAATAAAGATGGTTACATTTTTACGCTAGATTACCCAAGTTACATTCCGTTTTTAACGTATGCAGACAATAGAGATTTAAGGAAAAAAATGGCAATTGCAGCCGGTAAAAAAGGTTTTCAAGAAAACGACTTCAACAACGAAAAAATTGTTTTAGAAATTGTTAACCTTCGTCATAAAAGAGCAAATTTATTAGGCTACAAAACGCATGCACATTTTGTTTTAGAAGAAAGAATGGCAGAAACGCCAGAAAAAGTAATCGAATTTTCTAATAATTTATTAAAAAAAGCAAAACCTGCTGCGCTTAAGGAATTTGAAAACTTAGAAAAATATGCTAAAAAACTTGATGGCATAGATCGACTACAAAAATGGGATGGTGCTTATTATTCTGAAAAACTAAAGAAAGAATTATTTGATTTAGATCAAGAATTATTAAAACCGTACTTTAAATTAGAAAACGTTATTAATGGCGTTTTCGAGATTGCGAATAGATTATTTGATCTAAATTTTGAAGAAACAAACTCTATCGATAAATATCATGAAGATGTTAAAACATACAATGTAACAGACAACGAAGGTAATTTTATTGCTGTTTTTTATGCTGATTTTCATCCAAGAAAAGGTAAAAGAAATGGAGCGTGGATGACTTCTTACAAGTCACAACAAATAAAAAACGGACTTAATGAAAGACCACATGTTTCTATAGTGTGTAATTTTACTAAGCCCACAGAAACCAAACCTTCTTTACTAACATTTAATGAGGTTACAACATTGTTTCATGAGTTTGGGCACGCGCTACACGGCATGTTAGCAAACACAACATACAACAGCCTGTCTGGAACATCTGTTTCTTGGGATTTTGTAGAATTACCAAGTCAGGTTTTAGAAAACTGGTGTTACGAAAAAGAAGCATTAGAATTGTTTGCGAGACATTATGAAACAGATGAAATAATTCCGATGAAATATGTAGAAAAAATTAAGGAATCTGCAAGTTTTCATGAAGGTATGCAAACCTTACGTCAATTAAGTTTCGGACTTTTAGACATGAAATGGCACTCAGAAAATCCATCAGAAATAAATTCTGTAAAAGAGTTTGAAAACAATGCTTTTTCTAACACAAAATTATATCCAGATGTAAAAGAAAATGCCATGAGTACTGCTTTTTCTCATATTTTTCAAGGAGGATATTCTTCTGGCTACTACTCGTACAAGTGGGCCGAAGTTTTAGATGCAGATGCATTTGAATATTTTTTAGAAGAAGGTATTTTTAATAAAGATGTTGCTACTAAATTTAAAGAAAACGTACTTTCTAAAGGTGGCACAGAAAAACCTATGATTCTTTACAAACGATTTAGAGGAAAAGAACCAAAACCAGACGCACTTTTAAAAAGAGCTGGTTTGCTTAATTCTTAATATTGATTAATTTATTTGTTAGAAAACACCTTCTTATACGTTATTAAAGTATGAGGGACTGTATTTACATTATTGCATTGTTTTTTTCGATACAAATTACATCGCAAATAACAATTCATGGAACGGTATTTGAAAAAAGTACCCCATTAGAAGGTGCAGCTGTATATTTTAACAATACAATGTTAGGTACAACTACTAATTCTAATGGGGAATTTTCGATTACAGTAAAAGAAGGACAATATGATTTAATAGTTTCTTATTTAGGTTACAAAAAAATTAATTTTGCATTAAACACATCAAACTATACAAAACCTTTAGTTTTCAATTTAAAACAAGAAAACAATACATTAAATGAAATAATTATAAGGAAAACCATTTATGATGATGAATGGAAATATAACTTGCAAACATTTAAAGAGAATTTATTGGAACTACAAAATTGGCTGATGTATGTAAAATTTTAAATCCTGAAGTATTACATTTTGATTTTGATACTAAAGAAAACCTATTAACAGCATTTGCAAGAAAACCTTTACAAATTATTCATAAAGGATTAGGTTATAGAATAATTTACGAGTTAGAAGAATTTAAAATCCATAAGAACGAAGTTACATATTTAGGATATTCTAGATATAAAGAATTAAAAGGAAGCAAACGTAAAAAGCGCAAATGGCGTTCTAATAGAATGTTAGCTTATAACGGTTCTTTTACCCATTTTTATCAATCTTTATTAAAAGGAACCACCTATCAAGATGGTTTTTTAATTCATCAATTTAAAAGAATTTTAAATCCAGAAAGACCTTCTGAAGAAAAGATTGCAAGAGCCCGAGAATTAGTAAAACTTAACAGAAATAGAATAAATTTTTCTAAAGTTATTAAGAAACCAAAAACAGCATTAGACTCATCTTTAGTGATTTTAAAAAAGGTAAAATTGCCTAAATTTAAAGATTATTTGTACAAATCTAAAGTACCAATTAAAGATATCATTCAATTTAAAAACGGTGTTTTTTATCTAAAATTCGAAAATAATCTAAGCGTTGTTTACACAAAAGAACTAGAAGTAGAACGCTATATATTAAGAACTCCATTTAGCAAATCAAGAAAAGCATTACCACAAACATCCTCAATTATTCCTTTAAAACTTCCTTCAGTTTTAGATAAAAATGGTAATTTAATTAGTCCGTTAGACATGTTTTATGAAGGCTATTGGTCTTTTGAGAAATTTGCAGACGCATTACCTTTGGATTACGTAGTAGAATAAATTACTTATTCTTTTCTTCAATCCATTTACTCATATACTTTGTGGCTTGTATGGTTTGATGCAGTAGTAAACTTCTTAAGAAATTGGCATTTCTGTGTTGTTCTATATTAGATTGAATGCCTTCTAAAACATCAAAAAATAGTGTGGAATTTTTTTGTTTACTATAAATTTCATTTATAATTTGAATTCCTTTTTGTTGAGAATTCTTCCATATTAACTCATCACTGTAAAGTAAAATAGTTTTGTTTGCAAAAGCAGCATAATCATCTTCTATAAAACCATTCCACTCAAAATTATTTGCCATTCCTTCTGCACCAATACTTGTTGTTACACTTGGTGTACCGCAAAGCATTGCTTCTGTTAATTTACCTTTAATTCCTGCACCAAAATTTAAAGGAGCCAAAACTACTTTAGCTTTTTCAACAACTTTATTAGCATTTTTTGCAAATCCTTTAATTAAAAAACCCTCTTTTGTATTATTTAATTCTTGTATTTGCTGATTAACATATGCACCATAAACATGTAATTCTGCATCTGGAATCGATTTTTTTATAATTGGCCAAATGCTCTTTTTTAAGGTTAAAACTGCATCAACATTTGGTTTGTGAAAAAAATTACCGATAAAAATAAAATGCTCTCTTTCTTTAAAAGATTGCCATTTTTTGGTTTGTAAAACGTCTATTTCATTAAACAGAAAAGGCAGATACATAATGATGTTAGATGGTATTTTAAACACATCTTTTAGCAATTTTATTTCATAAGTAGAAATAATTAAAGACAAATCGCATCTTAAAATCGATACAATTTCTCTCTTTGTAATGTCTTGTTTTAAAAGTTCTGCTATAGAAAAATTTATCTTCTTTTTTACACAGAATTCTCTTGTTTTACGCAAACAATGTAAGTCTTCTGTATCTAGAATTGTAATTGCATTGGGGCATTGTTCTGCAACACGCCAACCAAATTGCTCTTCTATCATAAAACGATCGAACAAAACTATATTTGGCGCAAGATTCTTTATAAAATCATCAAAAGAACTATGATTTAACTCAATTGAAGCTTCTTCTATACCTAAAGATCTTAAATCAATTGCTTTCTCACTTTTTTGAGCCGCAGAAACAAAAGTTATGTGATATCCTTTTTCTAAAAACTGATTGATTAACTGCAACATTCTTTTACCTGCAGCTGAAGAATTTGGTTCTACCCAAACAGCACCAATAATTAAAAGGATTTTATTTTGCAATTATTTAGAATTCATTTGAAGTTTATAATCGGCTTGTACCTTTTTACCCCAAGCAACTACAGCATTAATTTGCTCTTGTGTAAGATTTGCATCGGCATGCGTCCAAGTATAAGAATCTAAAGGCATTTCTCCTTTTTCTACTTCTTCATAAAGTTCGTCCATTTTATGCTCTTTCTTTTTTAAAGAATAAGAACTCCATTTAGAAAAATTTAGATGTTTTTTTCCATCTTTAATATGATCGTCTAACCAATAATTTACTGGTGTAATATTGCTGTACCAAGGATAAACTGTTTTATCTGAATGGCAATCATAACAAGTTGTCTCTAATATTTTTTTAACATCTTCTGGCGGATTTGTTTCTGATATAAAAGCAGCGACAGAAGTCATTTCACCTTCGTTTTTTTCTGGACCGAAAAACTGAGCAATTACAAAAACAACTAATAGAAAAACTAATATTTTTTTTACGGTTTTCATCTGTAAATTTTAAGAATATTTTATACTGTAAAACTACTAAATTCTTACTTTAATTAATGAAAATATCCGTATTTTTGTCAATTATTATTAAAAAACAAAGCATTAGGTTGCAAAAAACACAAAATATACTTACTTATGAAATATGATATTATTGTAATTGGTTCTGGTCCTGGAGGATATATAGCTGCAGTTAGAGCTTCTCAATTAGGAAAAAAAGTAGCAATTATAGAAAAATATTCAACTTTGGGTGGTACCTGTTTAAATGTTGGCTGTATACCTTCTAAGGCTTTATTAGACTCTTCACATCATTATTATGATGCCGTTCATCATTTTGAAGAACACGGTATTTCTGTTGAAAAACCAACCTTTGATTTTGGTAAAATGGTTGATAGAAAAGCTAAAGTTGTAGAAACAACTACTGGCGGAATTAAATACCTTATGGATAAGAATGACATCGATGTTTTTGAAGGATTAGGTTCTTTTGTAGATAAAACTCATGTTAATATTGCTAAAAATGATGGTACATCAGAAGTAATTGAAGGTACAGATATTATTATTGCTACAGGTTCTAAACCTTCTACTTTACCTTTTATAACTTTAGATAAAGAACGAGTAATTACATCTACAGAAGCTTTAAAATTAAAAGAAGTACCAAAACATTTATTAGTTATTGGTGGTGGTGTTATTGGTTTAGAGTTGGGTTCTGTTTACAAGCGCTTAGGTGCAGATGTTACCGTTATAGAATATGCTCCTAAAATTACACCAACTATGGATGCTGATGTTTCTAAAGAATTACAAAAAGTTCTTAAAAAACAAGGTATTAAATTTGCTGTAAGCCATGGTGTAACTTCTGTAGAAAGAAACGGAGAAGAGGTTACTGTAAAGGCAAACAATAAAAAAGGAGAAGAAGTTACTTTTACCGGAGATTATTGTTTAGTTGCTGTTGGTAGAAAAGCTTATACAGAAGGTTTAGGTTTAGAAAAAGTTGGCGTAGAAGTTAACGAACGTGGGCAAGTGGCTGTAAATGATCATTTACAAACTAATGTATCTAATATTTACGCAATTGGTGATGTAGTTAAAGGTGCAATGTTAGCTCACAAAGCAGAAGAAGAAGGTGTAGTAGTTGCAGAATTTTTAGCAGGAGAAAAACCACACATAGATTATAATTTAATTCCGGGTATTGTTTACACTTGGCCAGAAGTTGCCGCTGTTGGTAAAACAGAACAAGAATTAAAAGATGCAAAAGTAGATTACAAGTCTGGTAAATTTTCTATGAGAGCTTTAGGTAGATCTAGAGCTAGTGGAGACATTGATGGTTTTGTTAAAGTTTTAGCGGACAAAAATACAGACGAAATTTTAGGTGTACACATGGTTGGTGCACGTGTTGCAGATTTAATTATGGAAGCTGCAGTAGCTATGGAATATAGAGCATCGGCAGAAGATTTAGCTAGAATTTGCCATGGTCACCCAACCTATTCTGAAGCTGTTAAAGAAGCTGCAAAAGCTGCTTGGGACGGTAAACCATTAAATGCATAAAACTGTAATTAGAATTACAAATATTTACAAAAAAAGCACCTAATATTTAGGTGCTTTTTTATGTTAAAAAGTTTCCTATTTTTATAAAATGAAAAAGAAACTTATTACGTTACTATTTTTTTTAGCGGGTTTAACCTTTAACGCTCAAGAAAATACAAACTTCAAAACACAACCTAACTCCTTTTTATCAAAAGCATATTACAGCATTAATTTTGGCGGAATTTTTTATCCTTTTTCTAATGATAATTTAAAAGAGGGTTATCAAACAGATTCTTATTCTAGAAATATCTTTTCTGGACGATTG
>JAHDHO010000077.1 GCA_020631275.1 Polaribacter sp.
TCTAACTTACTTTTTAACTCTATTATTGGTGATACAAGATCAAAATTTAAAACAGGTATCAACTTTACTTATGATAACTTTGAAGAACTTGTAAACGCTATTAATTACAATAGAAAAGAAAATTCTATCGGAGCCTTTTTTGAATATGCTTTTGACAATTTAGACAACTTTAGTGTAACTGCAGGTATTCGAGTAGATGCACATAATTTACTAGGCACATTTATTACACCAAGAGTTCACCTAAGATATGCCCCTTGGGAAAAAGGAGTTTTTAGAGCTTCTATTGGTAGAGGAAAAAGAAGTGCTAATATTTTTGCCGAAAATCAGCAATTATTTGCAAGTTCTAGACAAATAAATATAGATAATATCGGTGGAAATTTCTATGGATTAAATGCTGAAACTGCATGGAATTTCGGAGTTTCATATCTACAAAAGTTTAACTTATTTAAAAACAAAGGAGATATTACTTTTGATTTTTATAGAACCGATTTTAGCAATAAAGTTGTTGTCGATTGGGAAAATCCGCAAGCAATTTCTTTCTACAATTTAACAGGTAAAAGTATTGCAGATAGTTTTCAAGTTGAAGTAAATTATGAATTGGCCAAAAATTTAAATTTAAGAACTGCTTATAAGTATTTTGATATTTCTACGGATTATAAAAGCGGTAATCTGCAGAAACCTATACAGCCTAAAGATCGTTTTTTTGCAAATATATCTTACGAAACTGTTGCTAAAGAAAACGGAAATCAATGGAAATTTGATATTACTTATAATGCAATTGGCAAACAACGTTTGCCTAATACTGCAGCCAATCCAATACAATATCAACTACCCGAATATGCAGATAATTATAGTTTATTAAACTCTCAAATAACCAAAGTCTTTTCAAACAAATTCGAAGTTTATTTTGGTGGAGAAAATCTAACAAATGTGCAACAAGAAAACCCTGTATTAGGTAGTGATAATCCTTTTGGACCGAATTTTGATACTACAATTGTATACTCACCGATATTTGGTAGAACAATTTATGCAGGTTTAAGATTTAAAATAAAATAACAAATTCTATAAAATTAATAAAAAATGAAAAAAATAATATTCGCAATTAGTATTTTTCTAATTGGCTTTTCTACTCAAGCTCAAGAAACAAAAAAAACAAAGAAAAAAAATGCTAAAGTTAGTTTTACTGTAGATGGCATTTGCGGAATGTGTAAAAAACGTATTGAAACCGCTGCTTTAAAAACTAAAGGTGTAAAGTTTGCTATTTGGGATGTTAAAACGCATCAAATTAATGTAATATTAGATGAACGAAAAACTCCATTAGACACCCTTAAACAAAATATTGCAAATGTAGGACACGATATTAAAGGTTTTACAGCTACTGATGAAGCATACAACTCTGTGCATCCTTGTTGTAAATATAGAGACAGCAAAATTATAGAAAATCATAACGGCGAATTGAAAAAACAGTAAATAGAAAAAAATTTGAAGAAAAGCCTGTACAAAATTGTATGGGTTTTTTATTTATATTTGAATCTTATGAAAATTAGTTATTTAATAATACTTCTATATTTACTTTTTCCTTTTTCAGTAAAATCTCAAATTACTTTAACTCACAATATTGGCAATACACCTATAAAAACAGATTGGGTGAATTGTGAGGAAGAACAAACTTGGGCAAGAGTTTTTAATCTAGAAGATTATGGAATTTCTACCGATGACCAATTTATCATAAAATCAGGACAAACAGCTATTAGTAATTCAAAATTGGGCTCTGGTATACAAATGTCTATATTTATTATAGATGAAAATTTCCCTAATTCAAATCCAATATATAATAATGGAAGTTATAGAAAAACACCAGAAATTGGTGACAAGCCTGAAATATTAAGTTTTGAATTTTCAAGTCCTATAGTTATACCTGCTGGTGTAAAAAAAATACTTGTAACTGTAAACCAAACAAATATTCGTGATATCAGCGAAACTCCCTTTTTAATTGCAGGAACAAAAAAAGATAAAGATACTTCTTGGTTTTATGGTTGTAAAGAACTCTCTACTTTCATTGAAACTGAAAATTTAGACAACCCTAAACCAAATGCAAACTTTTTTATTAATGTTACAGGTGAAAAAATAAAAGCTATAAGTTCATTTAATAACAAAATACTTTCGCACAATACAAATGACGTTTTAATAGAAACACAAATGCATTCTTGTTCAAGTGCATATCAATATTGGGCTAGAAACTTTAAATTGAGTGATTTTGGAATTTCTAATAATGAAGAATATATTATTCATTCAGGGCAAGTAGGCATAAATGAAGTTGGCTGGCAAGCAAACCTCACATTTAATATTTATAAAATAGATGATAATTTCCCAAATTCTTTTTCTGAAAAAGATCTTATAGGTAGTAGCCAAACAATAGAACCTTGGCCTGGTATTGGAAGACAATCTCAAATTATTAATATCGAATTTGAAACTCCAATTACAGTACCAGCAGGTGTTGAAAGGATTTTAGTAGAAGTAAAAAAAGGTGTTTCTTACGGAAGTGCATTGGCTTTTATTGCAGGAACAGAAAATGATAATGACGACTCTTGGTATAAAGGATGTGGTTATGTAAGCAATCCAAATGAGTATAGAACAATGAATTCCTCATTTAACTATTTTATTACTGTAAATGGCGAAGCAAAAACAATTTTACCATTTGAAATTACAAACGATAATACTTGTTCTAACTTTTCCAATAATCTTAGCTTAACAAACAAATCAGAAATAAAATCTGTAGTTTGGAATTTTGATGACCCAAGTTCTAGTATAAATAATACTTCAACTAAAATAGATGTAAATCATCAATTTTCATCAGCAGGTATTTATAACGTTACAGCAACTGTAACTCACATAGATAATAAAGTCTATACAATACCTAAAGAAATAGAGATTTTTGAAGCACCAAATATTAACCAAAAGGTATCACTAAAACAATGTGACAATTCCGATATTAATGGTTTTAGTTTTTTTAACTTAAACGAAGTCAATGAAAAAATAGTTACGAACCCAGAGAATTATACGATTACATTCCATGAAGAAAAAACACTTGCTGAAAATAAAGGAATTGCTATTTCTAATGTTACCAACTACGAAAACAAAACAATTAGTTCTGATACAATTTGGGCAAGAGTAGAAAATTCAAATGGGTGTTTTAAAGTTAGCGAAGTAGACTTATTAGTTTCTACCACCCAAATCCCTATCAATTTTTCAAAATCTTTTTATCAGTGCGATAATGGGACAAATACAACAGATGGCATTGCTACTTTTGATTTTACTGAAGTAACAAATAATATTATTAGCCTTTTTCCAGTAAATCAACAGTTAGACGTTACATATTATAAAAATGAAGAAGATGCTTTAGCTGAAGAAAATGCTATTTTAGATATCTCTAACTATGAAAATATTGGCTACCCAAATGAACAAAAAATTTATATAAGAGTAGATAGTAAAATTGATAATAATTGTTTGGGTTTAGGCGCACATATATCTTTAAATGTAGAAAAAGTACCTGTTGCAAATCCTGTAACCATAAATCCTGAATGTGACAATGATAGAGATGGATTTTACAGTTTTGATACCTCAACAATTAATAGCACAATTATTGGTTCTCAAACCAATGTTACTGTAAGTTATTTTGATGAAAGCGGAAACAATCTTTCAAGTCCATTACCAAATCCATTTATAACTAAATCTCAAAAAATTACTGCTAGAGTAGAAAATTCTAGATCTAAAGATTTAGATGGAAAATGTTATGAAGAGACCATTCTTAACTTTGTAGTAAATTCAGTTCCAATTGCAAATTCTATTGCTCCGTTAGAGGAATGTGATAATGATTATGATGGAATTGCAAGTTTTGATACCTCTAAAATAGAAAGAACTATTATAGGTACACAAACAAACTTAATTGTTAAATATTTTGATGAAAACAATAAAACTTTACCCAGCCCATTGCCAAACCCTTTTATTACAAGTTCTAAAAAAATAAAAGTAATATTAGAAAACCCAGCTTATGATATATGTTCAGAAGAAACTGAAATAAGATTTATTGTAAATCAAAAACCAGACTTTAACTTAATATCTAACGATATTATATGCATGAATTCAGACCCAAGTTTAAATTTACAAATAGAAAACCCTACTGGCAACTTTACTTATGTATGGAGAGATGATTCTAATAATATTATTGGTAATACTCCTAAAATAATTGTAAAAAAAGGTGGTAACTTTAAAGTTATTGCTACATCTGTAGAAGGATGTAAATCTGAAGAAAAAAGCATTTTCGTTAAAGAATCTGGTATTTCAACTATTAACATTAATAACATAATGGTTCAAGATGATTCTGACAATAATTTTATTAAAGTAAATTCAGAAAACTTAGGCTTAGGCGAGTATGAATTTCGTCTCTTAGATAAAAACTATAATATTATTGTAGATTATCAAAATGAAACCTTATTTGATAATCTTGATGGTGGTGTGTACATTTTAGAATTAAATGATAAAAATGGCTGCGGATCGATGTTTTTTGAAATAGCGCTAATAAGTTTTCCAGATTACTTTACACCTAATGGCGATAACATTAACGATTTCTGGCAAATTAAAGGCATAGACAAGGGTTTTTATAAAAGTGGTGTAATTACAATTTTTAATAGGTTTGGTAAACAATTGTCTAGCTTTACAATAAATGACTTAGGATGGGATGGAACGTATAACGGAAAGCTATTAGCATCTAACAACTATTGGTATAGAATAGTTTTAATAAACCATAATGATGAAACCAAAATAAAAACTGGAAATTTTAGTTTATTAAGAAAATAAGCAAACCTAAAAAACACCTACAATCATAATCATTTTTAAAATAAATAAAAATTCAAGCTCTTATATATAATCTTCTAGCTCATTTTTAAAAAATTTTAGCCTAAACATAAAATACATTATTTACAACAAAATTCAATTTTTAGTAAATTTAAATTATTAAAATGTGATTTTTAGTTTAAATTATTACAATAAATTTAATTAATTGTGATTTTTATTAAATATTCCATACTTCAAAAAATTAAAAGTTTTATAACTTAGTAAGATCAACTTTTTATAAAACACAAACAAATGAATTCAACAAATTTTAGTAGAAGAGAATGGTTAAAAAAAGGATCATTAACTCTTGGCGCATTGGCTCTAGTACCTCATGATATCTGGAGCATTAATGTTGCCAATGCTCAAAAAAACAACAGTACTTTTTTATACAGTTCTAATAATTATTTTAATGAATATACGCCACCAATAGTTAAAGAAGAAGCTTCTTTAACTATATTAAGGTCTAATGAAAATCCTTATGGGCCGCCACCAAAATCAGTAAAAGCATTTCAAGATGAAGTTTTTGGAGGAAATAGATATTCTTGGAAATCTTTAGGTGGATTAAAAGAAAAAATAGCTAAAAATGAAGGCATTAAAACCAATCAGATTTTAATGGGACCTGGTTCTTCAGATTTATTAGAAAAGGTTGCCATGGTTTTCTTTCAAAACGGTGGCAATGTTATAAGTGCAGACCCAAGTTATATGTCTTTAATTGTAGTTGCTAAATCTGTTGGTGGTAACTGGAAATCTTATAAATTATTAGAAGATTCTCAGCATGATTTAGATGCTATGGAAGCAGGAATAGATAAAAACACAAAATTAGTTTATATATGTAACCCTAACAACCCAACTGGTTCTATTACAGATGCTAAAAAATTAAGAGATTTTTGTAGTAGAGTTTCAGAAAAAGTACCCGTTTTTGTAGATGAAGCTTATTTAGAATTGTCTAAAAACGGATTAAGAGACTCTATGAATACGCTTGTTGCAGAAGGTAAAAATGTAATTGTTGCTAGAACTTTTTCTAAAATACATGGTATGGCAGGTTTAAGAGTTGGTTATGCAATTGGTAAAAAAGAAACTTTAGATATTATTAGTGAAATTACACGTGGAGGAATGGGAATTACCGGTCCTTCAATTGCTGCAGCATCTTCTAGCTTAGACAATCAAGAATTCTTAGATTCTTGTAAAGCAAAAATTACCGTTGCTAGAAATTATACCATTGCATACTTAAAAGAAAACAATTTTTCTTGTCTGCCTTCTGAAACCAATTTTTTAATTTTTGAAATACCAATGGAAGGAAGAGCATTTCTTAAGAAAATTTACGCAAAAAATGTTGCCGTTAAATCATTTAAATTTTGGGACAAAAATTGGTGTAGAGTAAGTATTGGTACTATGGATGAAATGAAGAAATTCACCCATGCAATGACAGAAATATTTGTCTAGTATATGGATGGTGCTTTAGAAAAATCTATTTCGTTTATTCTCTTTATAATTATAGGAATCATCTTAAAAAAGAAAATTTCTGTTGGAGATGAAACTAATGGATTAAAAAAAATAATTCTTACACTTGCATTACCCGCAACTATTTTTATTGCTTTATTAAAAGTTAAAATTGATGGAAATCTGGTGTTGTTTCCATTATTAGCATTAGCTTTTAATGTAATACTTTTTGCGGTTACACCATTATTATTAAAAATTATTGGTGTCGATCCTAATTCTGATAAAGGTAGAAGTGCTAAACTTTTAATACCGTCTTTGGCTCCTGGATTATCTTGCTTTGCTTTTATTTTAGAGTTTTTAGGTGACGGATATTTAGCAAAAGCAGCTATGGCAGATTTAGGAAATAAATTTTTTGTGCTTTTTTTACTTTATTTAGTCGCATTAAAATGGCATTACAACAATGCAGACTTCGAAGCAAACTCGTTAAAAACAAAACTTAAAGGTCTTTTAAAAGCTTTATTATACGAACCTGTAAACATCTTTATAATTGTTGCTTTGGTTTTAGTTTCTTTTGGAATTACCTTAGATAAAATCCCTAATTTTTTATCGATGACGTTAAGCAGACTAAGCTTTATAATGACGCCTCTAGTATTACTTTTCATAGGTTTAGCCGTTAAAATTAAAAAACAGCAATTCTTTCAGTTGTTTTCTTTATTGCTTTTAAGGGCTTCGTTTACCCTTTTATTGATTGCTGGCGTAATTTCATTTGCAGATTTAACTGTTACTAAAGATATTTTGGTAATGATTGCTTTCGGATTAAGTTCCGCAAGCTTTTGGCCTTTTGCTCATATTTCTGCAATACACTTAAAAGAAACCAAAGAAAAAACGGTTAAGAGAACTTTTGATATAAATTTTGCTTTATCAATTTTAGCACTTTCATTACCAATTTCCGTTTTATTAATCTTAGGAATTTTAACTGCCGGAGATACTTTTGCTAAAATTAGCAACATTTTTATACTATGCGGAATTCTATTTTTTATAGGTGTTTTATATCCGATATATCTAAAGATTAATAAAAAAGTAAGTCTAAAAAAAAGTGAAATTCAATTTTCTATAGATAAATAACATTATTATTTATACTTTATAAGTTCTAAAAAGAAATCTTTCAATTTGTAATTGAAAGGTTTCTTTTTTAGTTAAAAACTCCAGTTTTTATAACTGCTAGAACTTTCTAACCTTTCCTCTAAATCATCTTCTAATTCTTTAAAAAAGTCGATACCTGTTAATTTTTCTATTGTATCTACTGAAACTACAAATTTATACAACGGTAGTTTAGAATCTTTATGCGGTACCAAAAAAGCAATCATTTTTATTTTGCTTTTTGTTTTGTCTAAAATTACTTTGTAAAACTGTTTAGGCACAGCTACTTTTTCGCTACCAATTGTTTTTAAATTATTTTCTAAAATGCCACCTGTAACAACATAAACGCCATCGTTTTTCTTTGCCCAATAGCGTACTTTTTGTTCTAGACGATTCCAGATACCAGCATTAAAAGCATGTTTTTGCGGACTGATATTACTTGTTAAAAATGTTTCGTCGTGTGCTGTTTTTGTAAACTTTCTATCTCCGGCAGGACATAAATGCCCTCTATCATAACCCGAGTTTTTATAATTACGCCAATGTGCTGCTTTTGTTTTAACCGCATTATCAATTTCAAAATAAGATCTTTTAAAATTATTTCTACTTAAATCCGATGCTTTTAACTCGTAAGCAACCCATTCTGCTTGTTCATGTTTTTCGCTATAAGATAAAGAGTAATGTTGATGATGTACTACTTGATTCGTGGTACTTGTTGGTAAAAAATATTTACTTGTATTTGCTTTAGGTTTTTTACCTTCTTCTATTATAAAATTTTCATTTTTAGTATCTAAAAACTGTTCGTAACCTAGAACTGCAATTAAAATGATAACTGCGATTATAGAAAGTATTTTCTTCTTTGTCAAGATTTGTATTTTTTTTAATTCTTAATAATCGTAAAGGTATGAAAGAATGCTAAGAACTAGCAAGTAAGCATGCGTTAAGGATTGAACGGTTTGTTTGAGCTCTTTTTGAGGAACGAGAAAAAGCGAGTAGTGAAAGCCTGTTAAAACGCCCAAGTTCTCGATATGATTTTTCTAAAAAAATTACTCGAAGTAAAAAACCCTTACAAATAAATGTAAGGGTTTTTTATAATTATTACTAAAACGGGTTTAGTATCTGTAATGTTCTGGTTTAAATGGTCCTTCTACAGTTACACCAATATAAGAAGCTTGCTCGTCTCTTAATTCTGTAAGCTCTACTCCTATTTTTGCTAAGTGTAATTTTGCCACTTTTTCATCTAAATGTTTTGGTAACATATACACATCGTTTTTATACGCGTCTGCATTTGTCCAAAGTTCTATTTGAGCCAAAGTTTGGTTTGTAAACGAGTTAGACATTACAAAACTTGGGTGCCCAGTTGCACAACCTAAATTTACCAAACGTCCTTCTGCTAAAACAATAATATCTTTACCGTTTATGATGTATTTATCTACTTGTGGCTTTATTGTATCTTTTGTATTACCATAGTTTTTGTTTAACCAAGCCATGTCTATTTCGTTATCGAAATGCCCAATGTTACATACAATAACTTTGTCTTTCATTGCTTCGAAATGACGCCCTTGAATAATATCTTTATTACCAGTTGTTGTAATTATAATATCAGAATTTGCAACTACAGTTTCTAATCTTTTTACTTCGAAACCGTCCATTGCAGCTTGTAAAGCACAAATTGGATCGATTTCTGTAACAGTTACAATAGAACCTGCTCCTTTAAAAGATGCAGCTGTACCTTTACCAACATCACCATAACCACAAACTGTTACTCTTTTACCAGCTAACATAATATCTGTTGCTCTACGAATTGCATCTACTGCAGATTCTTTACAACCATATTTGTTATCGAATTTAGATTTGGTAACAGAATCGTTTACATTAATTGCTGGCATTGGTAACGTTCCGTTTTTTACTCTTTCGTAAAGTCTGTGAACACCTGTTGTAGTTTCTTCAGATAAACCATTAATACCGTCTGCCAATTCTGGGTATTTATCTAACACCATGTTTGTTAAATCTCCACCATCATCTAAAATCATATTTAATGGTTTTCTTTCTTCACCAAAAAATAACGTTTGTTCTATACACCAGTCAAACTCTTCTTCTGTCATATCTTTCCATGCATAAACTGCAGTACCTGCTTCTGCAATTGCAGCTGCGGCTTGATCTTGCGTAGAAAAAATATTACAAGAACTCCAAGTAACTTCTGCACCTAAAGCCTGTAAAGTTTCAATTAAAACAGCTGTTTGAATTGTCATGTGTAAACATCCTGCAATTCTAGCTCCTTTTAATGGCTGCTCATTTTTATATTCTTCTCTTAAAGACATTAACCCTGGCATTTCTGCTTCTGCCAATTTAATTTCTTTTCTTCCCCATGCAGCTAAAGAAATATCTTTAACTTTATTTGGTACGTAAGCTATTTTTGTGCTCATATTATGTATATTTATATTCTAATTTTTCGAACGACAAAGTTACGACATCCATTTTAAAAAAGTATGCCTCTTTACAAAAGTTTAACGGTAAATAATAACACCAAAGTTCTAGTCTGGAAGATTGATGAATCTTTTAACGAATTAAATAAGAACGTTTTACTAACTCACAAAAGTAGAACTCGTTTAGAGAGCATGAAATCTGAATTGCATCAAAAAGGATTTCTGAGCGTAAGACACTTACTTAAAGAAGTTGGTTATACAGATGAAGATTTAATGTACGATGAGTTTGGAAAACCGCATTTAAAAGACGGTAAATACATTTCGATAACACATTCTTTTACTTTTTCTGGTTTGATAATTTCTGATGAACTTCATGTTGGGATAGATATTGAAATGCAGCGAGATAAAATTTTAAAAATTGCACATAAATTTACACCTATAGAAGAGTATAAAACCATCGCAAATCATGATGCATTAATAAGTAAATTAACCATAGTTTGGGGTGCAAAGGAAAGTTTGTATAAAATCTACGGAAAGAAAAAACTACTATTCTTGCATAATATTTATATCGAAGATTTTAAATTTGAAGATCAAAAAACTACAGGTACCATTCGATATAATGGCGAAGAATTCTCTTACAACATAGAATTTTTAGAATTTGATGGTTTTACATGTGTATTTGCTTATTAAAGGATTTTTAAAAAACGTATTTTCGCATTCGTGAATATTTACCAAAACATTTTATCGGCAGAAAAAGAAGGCAAAAAATTATTGGCTGTTCTAATAGATCCAGAAAAAATAGATTTAAAAAATATTGCTGCTTTTATTGAAAAAATTCATCAATCTATAGCAACTCATATTTTTATTGGCGGAAGTACAGATATAGATAACCAAACAGATAATGTAGTTTCAGTAATTAAAAATAACACTCATTTACCCGTAGTTTTATTTCCTGGTGATGTTACTCAGATTTCAGAAAACGCAGACGGAATTTTATTTTTAAGCTTACTATCTGGCAGAAATCCAGAGTACTTGATAGAACAACAAATTAAAGCAGTGCCAAGACTAAAAAATTCTACTTTAGAAATTTTACCTACTGGATATATTCTTATAGATGGAAAAAAAGAAACTGCAACTCAAAAAGTAAGTAACACAAAACCAATTGCGCAAGAAAACACAGAACTGATTTTAAACACGGCTTTGGCAGGCGAATTTTCTGGTAAAAAATTGATTTATTTAGAAGCCGGTTCTGGTGCAACTGAGGCTGTTAGCCAAAAAGCTATTTCTGTAGTGAAGAAAAACTTGTCAATCCCTTTAATTGTTGGTGGTGGAATTCGTTCTAAAAAACAATTAAAAAATGCTTTTGAAGCTGGTGCAGATTTGGTTGTTATTGGTACCGCTTTTGAAAATGATGAAACTTTTTTTGAGGACCTAAAAAAATAAAAATGACAGAAATTTTTAACTTTTTATTTGAGCAATACAAAACCTACGAAACTATTGATATCGTTTTAGAAATTATTGCCGTTATCTTTGGTTTTTTATCGGTTTGGTACTCCAAAAAAAATAAAGTTTTAGTTTTTCCGACAGGTATGATAAGTACGTTAATTTTTGTGTATTTATTACTAAAATGGGAACTTTTAGGCGATATGATGATAAATGCTTATTATTTTATAATGAGTATTTATGGGTGGTATATTTGGACCTACAAAAGTGATGGAGAACACGAAACACCAATTTCTAAAACTACTTATAAAGAGAAAAAAATAAGTGTTTTAATATTTATAGCTACATTAATTTTTGTGTATGCTGTTTATACTTATTTTGAAAAATGGACAAATTGGACTGCTTATGTAGATACATTTACAACTGCAATTTTCTTTGTAGGTATGTGGTTAATGGCAAAACGTAAAATAGAAAACTGGATTTTTTGGATTATTGGAGACATTATTTCTGTACCTTTATATTTATACAAAGGATTTACTTTTACTAGTTTTCAATATTTCGGATTTACTTTTATTGCCATTTTTGGCTATTTAGCATGGAAAAAGAACTTAAACAAGACCCAATTAACATCGTAAAAGTTGTTTTATTTGGTCCAGAATCTACAGGAAAAACAACACTTTCTAGACAATTAGCCCGCCATTATAACACGGTTTGGGCGCCTGAATTTGCACGAGAATACCTGCAAGATAAATGGAATAACGAGCGTAAAACTTGCGAAAAAGAAGATTTATTACCAATTGCTGTTGGCCAAATGCAATTAGAAAATTCGTTGGCAAAAAAAGCAGATAAAATACTTATTTGCGATACAGATTTATTAGAAACAAAAGTATATTCCGAAGAGTTTTATGGTGGTTTTGTTGACGACAAACTAAATGAGGCAGCTTCAAAAAATCAGTATGATTTGTATCTATTAACTTATATCGATACACCTTGGGAAGCTGATGATTTACGTGATAGACCAGAAGAAAGATTAGAAATGTTTAAAGCTTTCGAAAATGCCTTAATTAAAAACAAAAGACCCTATCTTTTGTTAAAAGGAGATAAAGAGACAAGATTAAAAAATGCTA
>JAHDHO010000078.1:0-4637 GCA_020631275.1 Polaribacter sp.
TCCGCTAAATTAAATTATCGAATAAAATTTACAAATAATAAAAAACGGATTATTAAATATAAATAAAGACGATATAGAATTGCCTGTTGATGTATTCTATTATAATATAATTTTAGGGTACTTACATGGTTTAGAAAACAAATATAATGAGGCAATAGAGTTTTTTGAAAAGTCTTTATCAATTGCTGAAAAAAACAATTTAATTTTCCCTAAAGAGTTTTCTTACGAAGCTTTTATATTTGTTTATAATCGTCTTTTTAATTTAGAAAAGGTAATTTATTATCAATTTGAATTAATTGAGTTAAATAGTGAAATGTTACTTTTAAGTAGGCAAAGAAATTTACAAGAACTTGAAGCTATTTATAAAGTACAAGATATTGAAAATGAAAAAACAATACTTTCAGAACAAAACACATTACATAAAGTTACAATAGCATTAGAGAAAAGTAAGGCAATAAATTTAAAGATTTTTTTGATAACGTTGGCAATTGTGTTATTTCTTATAATTATGGCTTTTTATTTCAATAAAAAGAAATCAAAACAACTAAGTTTACAAAATAAACTCATTGAAAAACAAAAAATAAGTTTACAAGATTTATATAGTAAAGAGCTTCTACTAAATAATAAATTAGAAAAATCTAATGAAACGATACGAAAGACTTTTTCTATTATTTCTCACGATTTACGTAATCCTTTTAATGCTTTGTTAGGTTATTCTAGACTTTTGGCAGAAGATTATAATGAATTATCCGAAGAAGAAAAAATTAGTTATATAGGAACGATTAATAAAGTTTCTGAAGATAATTTTAATTTAACCCAAAATCTTTTGCAATGGTCTTTAAAGCAACACCAAGGGTATAAATTGCATAAAAATAATTATATTCTAAAAGAGGTTTTAGAGCAATGTATAGCTTCTTTATGGGGGGTAATGACCTCAAAAAAAGTTACAATTCAAAATAAATCGGACAGTATAGAAGTTTGTATTGATAAAGAAGTTTTGTTAACTATTTTAAATAATTTACTAACAAATGCAATAAAGTTTTCTAATACAAACGGAACAATTATAATTACAAATTCTATAGAAAAAGAATACTTTACAATTTCAATCAAAAATAAAGTTAATAAAATATCCAAAGAAAATTTAGAAGCCATAAATGGCTTTCTATCAAATAAAAAAGAAAAAGACACAAAAAACAAGGAAGGTTTTGGGTTAAGTATAGCCAAAGAGATGGCAATACTGCATAATGGAGTACTTAATTTTGAATCTTGCAATGATACTATTGTGGTAACTTTAACGATACAAAGTGCTAATAAAATTTAAAAAGATAAAGATTAATTAAGTTTTAAAAATTTGTAGAAGGAGTCTAGGCGTCTTTTTGCGATTGCTAAAGTTTTACCATTTTGCAGCTCACAATAATTACCATCAGTTTTATGGATAGAGATAATTTTGGTAATATTTATTAAATATCGATGGTGAATTCTAAAAAAAATCTTTGAATCTAATCTTTTTTCATATTCACCTAAATTCTTGCAAGATATTTTAGTTTTTTGATCCGCCAAATGAAAAATAGTGTACTTGCCATCTGCTTCTAAATAATTAATAGAGCTTATAGAAATTAGTTCAACTTTATCAACTGAAGAAATAGCTATGTTTAGAGAATAGGCAGTATTAGAATTCAATGTTTCTTTTTCTGCAAGATGACTAGAAATTATTCTTTTTGCTTCAATATTATAAAGTGCTTTATTGGTTGTTTTTTTTAATTCGTCTATTATTATTGGCTTTAATAGGTATCCAGAAACGTTGTAATTAACAGCTTTTACCCCGTATTTACTATGAGAACTAATTAAAATTATCTCGCTATTATTTTTATCGATATTGTCAAGAAAGCTAAAGATATTATCACTTCCTAATTCAATGTCTAAAAATAGTAAATCGGGTTTTATTCTTAAAAACTCTAGAATACCTTCTTGAACCCCTGTAGCTTCTGAGGTTAAGTTAATCATTGGAAAATATTTCTTTAAATAGATCTTTAATAAATTAATATTTTCAATATCGTCATCAATTATAAGACTACTATAATTCTTCATTTCATATGATTTTTTATTAAAGAGTACAACTTAATACTTTATTAAATATATTAATAATACCATAAATGCTTCTTGTCTTACATTAAAAAGTGTGTGGCTAAAGAAATTGAATGGAGTTGCCTCTAATTCTCTTTTAATAATTAAAAGGTATCATTTATTAATTGATGTTGTTAGTAATAATTTTAAGTAACTACTAAATTTTTAAATATTAAAAGAGAACTGTATGTTTAATTGTATACATATACTATGTATCTATTTTTGGTTCAAATATACTATTATTTTAGGATACAGTTTTGTGTATTAATTAGTGTTTTTTTTAATTTTTTTAAACCACATACACCTTTAAAGTTACCAGTTATACCTTGTACGTCTTCGATTAATACTTGTCTAATCTTTCCTGTATTTAACTCTTGTATTTTTGTCCAATATAAGCCCCCCCCCAAAAAAAATTTATTGGTGTTATTATGACTAAAGGTGTAAAGCGTTGTTTGTCTATCTCTGTGTGTTAAAAAAAAAGACCATAGTACATATTTTAAATAAGTATAACCTCTTTAGAGTTTTTAAAAATAATAAATTAAAAAGATCAACAGATGAATCTATTGTCCACAAAAAACGTAAAAAGTAAAGTTTTATTCGAAACAGGCTTATTTATTTCAAGTAAAGCAAAAAGTTTGCTAATGTTTCACATTGTAATTTTCACTTCTAATACAAATATTATGAATACTAAATTAAATTTTAAGCAAAAATTAGCTACTGTACTTATAGCTTTATTCGCTTTAACATGTGGTCAAAAAACTTCAGCTCAATCCATTAGCTCTCCTTGCGATGGTACTACAATCATAAAAAAAGCAAGCCCTACTTCTCTAACAGATTCTGGTGTTTTAGATTTTAGTGCAACTTGTGGTGGGGGCTCTGTCGGTTATAATTACACGATATCTGGACCTTTTAGGGCTAATGCTTCCTTCGGATGTAGTGGTCTTGATCCAGTAATGTGGATTGATGGAGGTACTATTGTAGTTAATTTTGCAACTCCAGTTAATAATGTAGGGTTCTATGTATGGGGTATAGATTCTAATGATAGGGTTTGTTTTACGGCAGATGGTTCTTCAAACGTTACCTTAACATTACCATTACAATGTGGATGTCCAGGTCAACCTCTAGTAAATCTTCCTGTTGTTGATGGAAGCTGTGTTAAGTCAGGTGGTTTTTCATCATTTACTCAAAGTTTGATTTCTATAAATGCTGCTGCACCCTTTACACAAATGGTGTTGACAGTAACAGGAGGTAGTGGTTTTGGTTTTGTAGGTCTTGCAGCAGACCCTTCTAATTGTCCTGTTCCACCTTGTGCAGCAGGCGAAGATGCACCTAAATTTTAAAAAGATTAAAACAATATTTCTTATGACCGGTATTGTTCATATAGATGATTTTTTTTTTTGGGGACGAAAAAAAGACAAAGTAGGAAGAAGTTATAATGCTAAGAAAAAGAGAGTTATAACTACTCTGTAATTAGCTGATAATAGAGGGGTTAAAAGAATTTATGCCATAAGAATCGAAGATTTTTTAGCTAGTTCTTTGTAATATATTTTTGTGAATCATATCAGTCGATAAGCTAAAGTAATATATATCGGATAATGCTAGTACAACAAATACAATTTATGTTAACTATATCTGAAAAATAGTTCTATTAAAAGGAAAAGGAACTATTAATTATTTGTAGAGGAATAAGTAATGGTTTAGTTGTTAATACTGCAGAAATTACCCAAGGAACAGATATAGAATCCCCCCCAACAACAAAAAATAAAATAGAATCCAATTAGTTAATTACAAAACTAAAATCATTGTAAATGTCTTTTAATTAATTAAAATAAAGAAATAATTTGTTATGGAGAAAATAAATAAGAGCATATGTTTTAACCTAATTATTACATTGTTAATTTTTAGTGTAAATAATGTTTATTCGCAAACAACAGCAGATTTAACAATATTAAATAGCCAAGTTACTAATGTACCAACGGATGCTGTTGTTAGTTGGCATACAGCTACACCAGCAACAGATGCAAATGAAATTAAAGCAGGCAACCCAATAACAGATGCTACAGCAGTACCTGCCGGAACAATCTATTATATGGCATTTAAAGATGTTGTTCGTAATTGTTTTTCACCAACAATAGCTGTACCAGTCTTAACAAATACAAATACAAGTCCTACAGTAGATTTAACTAGTTTAAATGGTTCTGAAACTAATAACCCAGGAAGTGGTGTTGCAGTTTCGTGGCACACTACCAGTACTGCTAGTGGAGCTAATTTGGTAAGTAACCCAAATGCTGTTAGTGATGGTATTTTTTATGCTGGTTTTTATGATGCTGGCAATACTTGTTATTCAGACAATACCAATCCTGTTATAGTGGTTATTACTAAATTCGATAATGACAATGATGGTATTGTTGATACAATAGATTTAGATGATGATAACGATGGTATTTTAGATATACTAGAAAGTGGTGGAAATATACCAAATGGTGATGAAGATGGAGATGGTATTCCTAATT